>JAMOSR010000048.1 GCA_027062985.1 Nautiliaceae bacterium | reverse complement strand
AAAATATATTATAACCTTCCGACAAAAATAAAAAAAATGGTAAGAAGAATTCCTGTCGGCTCAACTCTTTTTATCATGAAAAAAAACAATAAAATAAAACAGGCTTTAATACCTTTAAACTCAAAACAACAGCTCCAAATAATAAACGAAAACGGAAAATACGTCTCAACAATAGTTCCTATTATCTATGAAACCCAGAAAAAATACGCCGAAGTGGAAATAAACAATTACCTAAGTTACGATTTATATAAAGCAACCCATCTAAGAATCCTGACTTCAAAACTGATAAATATTTTCGAAGACAAAGTAAATTTTAGGGCTATACCTAAAAACACCAAAATAAAAATTCTTTATGAAGAAAAACTCAGGTTTGGAAAAGTAAGAGATGTAAAAATCATTTTTGCCGAAATAAAAAACAGATATTTTGATTATACGGCTTTTTATAATCCTGAAGACGGAAGATATTACGACAGGGAAGCAAAAAGCCTTAAAGGTATGTTTTTAAAAGCTCCTCTTAAATATACAAGAATTTCTTCAAAATTTGGACCGAGATTCCATCCTATTTTACATGAATGGAGAATACATGACGGAATAGATTACGTAAACAAAATCGGCACCCCTGTCCATGCCGTTGCGGACGGTAAAATTATTTATAAAGGCTGGATTAAAGGATACGGCAGAAGTATTAAAATAAAACACAAAAACGGTTATATCACACTATACGCACATCTGCACGGATGGCCAAGAGGTCTTTATGTAGGTAAATGGGTAAAACAGGGACAAACTATAGGATATCTTGGAAACACGGGGCTCTCAACCGGACCTCATCTTCATTTCGGTGTTATGAGATACGGCAAGTGGATAAATCCGGCAAAACTTAAAAATTCCGTAAAAATAGCCTTAAAAGGAAAACAAAAAGAAAAATTTTTAGCATATGTAAAATCTATCATTAAAGAAAACAATATAGCTCTCAAATGAAAAAGCTTATCTTTTTCATTCCCCTTTTATTATTTTCTTTTATCAAATATCAAAATCTAAAACCCTTTTACTATCAAAACCAAATAATCCATTTAAAAGCCAAAATCATCTTCTCAAAAGAGACAAACCTAAGCGTTCTTCCTACATACAAAGTCGAAACATCTCTAAAAAAAATAAACCCTTTTCTTTACAAATTAGACATCATTTTTAAAGCCGACAACAGTCCAGAAAACAAAATATTTCTAATTACCGACAAAATAGAAACAATAAACCTAAACTCTCTCATAAAAACCGTCCCAATCAAAAAACCTCCCCTGTTTTCAAACGTTTTTGCCAAAAACCTAAGCATAATAAATCCAATATCTTCTGTGTATAAAAAAGACAGGATTTTAATCTCATTTACAATCAAATGCGACGAATGCAATATCGAAGATTTTTCTCTTCCTATAACGGAACAAAATCTGACATTAAAAACAAAAAATGAAGCAAGTTATTATGCCATAATACCTAAAAACAAAAAATTTTTTACTTTTTACTATTTCAATTTATTACAAAATAAATTTGATAAAATAACAATCCCTATCAAGCTAAAACAAGAAACTATCAGCACCCAGACAAATATAAATCCGGAAAACCAGACATTTTTTACTCCCGTAAATACCCTGCTGCTAGGAATTATTTCCTTTTTTCTTATAATTTTTATTATTTATCAACGAATATGGATACTGATTTTTCCTCTAATCATAGGAGGATATCTTCTGTTTCAGATAATTCCAAAAGGCAGTGTAATATTAAAACCAAATACAGCTATACATATTCTTCCAACCTCAAAATCAACCGTAATATATGAGACAAAAACACCTATAAATGCTACAATTTTAAAAAAAACTGACGGATATATAAAAGTGAAAATAAACAATAAAATAGGATGGGTAAAAAATGAAAATACTAAATAGCATAATCAGTATATTAAAATTTATTTACGGCTTTACTTATTTAGCAATAGTTTCACTGCTTATTGCGATAAATCCCAAATGGGAGCTTAAACTCAGAAAAAAAGCCTCGAAAATCTTAACAAGTTTAATTGCTAAGGAAATTATTATAGAAGGTGAAATTGACCCTACAGCCAATATACTCATGGGGAATCATACAAATAACCTTGATATACCACTTATGGAAACGGTCTACGGAAATGAAAAAATAATATGGGTTGCCAAAGATGAAATAGCAAAAATGCCCATTTTTAAATATCTTGTTACAAAAAGCGATATGATTCTTGCAAATAGAAACGATAAAAGAGCTATCATAAAAATGATAAAAGATATAAAAGAAAAAACGCAAAAAGGATATAAAGTATTTTTATTCCCCGAAGGTACAAGAAACAAAGGCGATTATACAAAACTTTTAAAATTTAAAAACGGACCAAAGGGGATTGTGGAAAAACTAAACCTTAAAGTTCAGCCGTTTGTAATAATAAATTTACCAAAAGCTTTTAAAAAAAACCCTTTTAGAATAGAAAAACAAAAAATAAAAGTTGTTTTTTTAGACAGCTTTTATCCATATGAGGGATGGTATGAGGATATGAGAAACAATATGCAGCAAATTTTGGATAAGGAGTACAAAAAATGAAAATAGATACTTATCTTGCTATTGGAATTGGAGGATTTATAGGAGCGATTTTAAGAGCTTATACAACGGGTCTGGTAAACGGATTGGTAAAACACGACATCCCTTTTGGAACCCTTGCGGTCAACTGGATAGGCAGTCTTATTTTAGGTATTTTAATAGGTCTTATACAGTTTCACATTATAGAAAACCCATATCTTAAATCGCTACTTACAACCGGAATGATGGGAGCCTTAACAACATTTTCAACTTTTGCGATTGAAAGTTTTTTTCTTATAAAAAACGGGCTTATCATACAAAGTCTTACATATATTCTGTTAAACGTAATAGGCAGCATTATTTTAGCAGCCGGAGGCTTTAAAGCCGTTCAGGCGATTTATGGATAATTTCGCCCTGTTTTTATCTTTTTTATGGTTTTTATTTTTTTTATTTACCGCTTTTTATTTTTACCGCTTTTTTAAATACAGAAAAGAACTAAAAAAATTAAAAAACAGACCTCTTGAAAAAAAATACAGACAATTCATTCAAGACATACCCCTTTATAAAAACCTGCCCGAAAAATATAAAAAAACTATGGATTATAAAATACAGAGATTCTTTATTGAAAAAGATTTTATTGCACCCTACATAAAATTAACCGATGAAATAAAAACCCTTACCGCTTTTTACGGATGCATTTTAACAGCTGCATACGAGGAGTTTTGCTATCCTAACTTAAAATATGTATATATTTACCCAAAAGCAATCAAAAAAAACATAAAAAGAGAATATATCGTAGAAGAAGACGTAATAATAAGCGGAGAGGCTCTTCAAGACAGCGTTATTATCTCATGGCATGACGCCAAATATCAGATAAAACACAATAAAAAAAGAAACGTAATAATACATGAATTCGCACATATGCTGGATTTTGCCGACGGGGCGGCGGACGGAGTTCCCCCTGTGACAAAAGAAATGTTTAAAGAATGGAAAAAAACGGTTTTAAGAGAATATAAACTGCTTTTAGAAAAAAAACAACACCACTCAAAAATTGAAATAGACGAATACGCCCTTACAAATGAAGCGGAGTTTTTTGCGGTTATGACAGAATATTTTTTCTGTAATCCAAAATTTTTACACTACCATTTTCCGGATATTTACGAAGAGCTGAAAAAATTTTACCGTCTTGACACTTTAATAATTTTGGAGGAATAAATGTATGCAAATATAAAACACCTTCATCTTTTAAAATTCAATAACTGCGAAAACTGCACGGAATGCTGCAAAAATAAATTCTTAGCTCCGCTAATACTTGAAGATTTTGAAAAAGTTTATGAATATTTTCCTATAGTAATAGCAAAACTCGATACATTTAAGCCCGTAATGCTTTTAAGCACAGAAAAAGAATGTCCTTATCTTCAAGACGAAAAATGTTCTATATACGAACAAAGACCCCCGGCGTGTAAAATTTATCCTTTTTCTCCATGGTATGATTCAATATTGCTTGATTTAAGCTGCCCTGGAGTCGGCGTTTACGGGTCTTTTCTTCCACTGACCAAAAAAGAATTTTATTCGTCTTCTTTTTTTGATGAAAGAATTATCAATATAAAACAAAAACTTATCAATACGGCAAGATGGCTTGAAAATAAAAAAATAACCCCGATAGGCTCGGTAAAAAATATAGAAATATTTCAAATATCAGACCCAAAAGACAAATATGACTTAATTCATAAAAA
>JAMOSR010000047.1 GCA_027062985.1 Nautiliaceae bacterium | reverse complement strand
CAAAATTACTCTCTGGTCTAAATAATTTAAACCCTTTATTTCTTTGTTTTCGAGTTTGGCGACTCTTATTGCTCTTTCGCTTCTTGTAGGCGAGAGATAATATGTTTCTATCCCGTTTGGGGATTTTGAATGTTTTGGGGCTATATTACAGTGAAGAGATATAAAAAGGTCCGCTTTTTTGACATTTGCAAAATGGGTTCTTTTTTTAAGAGGAATAAATATATCTTTGTTTCTTGTCAAATAAACAATATAACCTCTTTTTTTTAATTCTTGTGCCAGTTTTTTTGCTACGGATAAAACAGCATGTTTTTCATATCGTCTGCCTATTCCTATCCCTCCGCTGTCTTTTCCTCCATGTCCTGGGTCTATTACTATAATTTTTTTATGGGAGAAGAGAGTTTTTTTTGCCGGTGTTTTTTGTTTTTTAACAGCCTGTTTGTTATTTAAAGATACAAATAATGTATCGTTTTTGATGTTATAATTAAGTTTGAAAGGTTTTCTGGAGAAATATACGATTCTTACGGTGTTTTTATCGAATTGAGCTATTTTAAGAGTGATATTTCCTATTTTTTTTGTAATAAAGGATGGGGTAATCGAATTTTTTATATCAAATACTTCTTTATAAAGCCTGTTTTTAAGAGTAAAATGTTTAATTTTAGCTTGTTTTGGAAAGGATATTTTTAAGGGGTTAGTGGTATGGATTTTTAGATATTTTTTAAAAGAGGAAGGTTTAAAATTTTTTTTAGTTGCTGTTTTCTTTTTTTGAAGTTTTTTTGTTAATTTTAAAAGTTTGTTTTTATATTCTTTTATATCAAAATTTAAATATTTTCCGCATTTAATAAGTTCTTTTAAGGCTTTTATCTCTTTTTGTGTGTCATTATCCAAAAGAGCTTCTATATAAAGCTGCTGGTTTTTGTAATAATCCTGATACGCTGTGTTGAATGAGGACGTATCACATCCAAAAGCAAAAACAAAAAAAAGAAAAAATAAAAATTTTTTCATAATCTCTGCGTAAGTTCCTCCATAAGTTCTTTTACATGAAGTAATTTATCCGCTTTATAAGCATATGCTCCGCTGAAATAAAGACCGTTTTCCAAATCACCCTCATATGCGTCTGCCAATCTGTCGGCAATACAATATCCTACTTTTCTGGCTTCTTCTCCTCTATGACATGGCTGTACGCAGTTTGAAATACATTTTATAATAGGACCTTCTTTTTTTTCCACTTTTTCAATAAGTTTTGTTCTAACTCCCCGTGCCGGATATCCAACAGGCGATTTCATAAGAATAATATCGTCTTTTTTCGCATTTAATAAAGTCTGCTTAAATTCGTCGCTTGCGTCGCATTCGTAAGTTAATGCAAATCTTGTTCCTATTTGAACACCCTGAGCTCCTAAATTTAAAAATTTTACTATATCTTCGCTGTTCCAAATACCTCCTGCGGCTATTACTGGAATATTTTTATCCCATTTATCAACTTCTTCTCTAACTTTTGGGACTAAGTTTTCAAGTTGATTTTCCTCTTTAAAACACTCTTCATATTTAAATCCCTGATGACCGCCGCTTAGAGGTCCTTCTACGATAACCGCATCAGGGAGTCTTTTATATCTTTTTTCCCATCTTCTGGCTATTACTTTAAAAGCCCTGTCGGTTGAAACTATAGGTACTAAAGCTACATCTGGAAAGTCTTTTGTATATTCTGGCATATCGGTCGGAAGCCCGGCACCGGTTATGATTATATTGGCTCCGGCTTCACAGGCGTCTTTTACAACTCTGCCGTAATCGTTTATGGCATAAAGAATATTACATCCAAGAGGAGCATCGCCGCATATTTTTCTGGCGTTTTCAAATATTTTAAAAAGTGCGTCACGGTTATAAAACTCTTTTTCTAAAAGAGGTCTGCCTTCTACCAGTTTTTTGGCGTATTTTTTATTTTCGTAATATCCTGTTCCGACTGCGCTAATTACTCCAAGACCGCCTTCTTTGCTAACATTTCCGGCAAGTCTGTCCCAGCTGATACCAAGTCCCATTCCGCCTTGAATAATCGGATATTTTATTAAGTGTTTTCCAATTTTTAACGACTTCATTATTTTACCTTTACTTTAGCGAATTTTCTTTTGCCTATTTGTAATATATATTCTTTTCCGCTCTCAAGCATTAAATTCTGGTCACTGATTTTTTCCTGATTTACCCTTACAGCCCCGCCTTTAATATGACGCCTGGCTTCGCTTTTGGAGTTTGCAAGTTTCGTGACGACCAGGGCGTCTACCACATTCGTAGGTTCAATTTCAAATGTTTCTATATTATCTGGAATTTGTCCCTGTTTATGGACTTTATCAAAATGTTCTTTTGCTTTGATGCCGGCTCCTTTTCCGTGAAATCTATCTACGATTTCTATTGCCAGCATCTCTTTTGCAATTTTTGGATTCATTCCCTCTTTTACTTTTTGTTTAAGCTCTTCAATCTCCTTAATGGATTTTTCGCTTAGTAATTCATACCAATCCCACATTAATTCATCGGAAATTGATAAAACTTTTGCAAAAATAGTATTTGGGTCTTCTGTTATTCCTATGTAATTGCCAAGAGATTTACTCATTTTGTTAATACCGTCAAGTCCTACAAGCAGCGGCATCATAATAACACTTTGCTGTTTTCCTACATTATATACGTTTTGAAGGTGTCTTCCCATTAAAAGGTTAAATTTTTGGTCCGTTCCTCCTATTTCTATATCGCTTTTTAAAGCCACGCTGTCATAACCCTGTAAAAGAGGATAAATAAATTCACTAATGGCTATTGGGGTTTGGCTTTTGAATCTTTTTTCAAAATCGTCTCTTTCTAGCATTCTGGCTACCGTGTAGGTTGTTGTAAGTTCTACTATTCCAGCGGCTCCAAGAGCGTTTAGCCACTCGGAATTAAAGACTACGTCGGTTAATTCTTTGTCAAGAATTTTAAAAACCTGGTCTTTATATGTTTGTGCATTTTTTTGAACTTCTTCGGGAGTCAGCATTTTGCGGGTTGCGCTTTTTCCTGTTGGGTCTCCTATTTGGGCTGTAAAGTCTCCTATTAAAAACTGAACCCTCGCTCCGTATTTTTGAAAAGTTTTTAGTTTTTGAAGAAGTACGGTATGTCCTAAATGCAAGTCAGGAGCTGTAGGGTCAAACCCGGCTTTTATTGTGAACCTCTCTCCCGTATGTAAAAAGCGGTTTACCAGTTTTTCAATGTTTTCTAGACCGATTATTTCGGCGCTTCCTCTTTGAAGTTCCGCCATTGCTTCTTTAAGTTTTGGGTGTTTTTCAAATTCTTTATCCATTATAAGCATCCTTTTTTGGTATGAATTCAATTATTTTATACTCTTTTTGAATTTTATTTTTAATGTTTTCATAAATTTTTTCATTAAATTCAATTTCCATTTTACAGTTGTTTGAATCTTTTCCCAGCTCTATTGAGTGGATAAAAATATCCATTTTTGTTAAAAAGCTGATAAATTTGCTAAGCTCCCCTTTTTTATTGGGAAGTCTTACTACTAAAAAAAATCTGTTTTGAGCATTTTGAGTCCATTCGACGAATACCGCTTTTTGCAGTTTATTCTCCGCATTATTACAAAATCTATGATGAATTTCAACTTCTTTTTTATCTAAAAGACCTAATATTTTATCTCCGTATTTAGGGTGACAGCAATAATGAAAACTTATATCGTTTATAGGTTTATTGCTTAAAATTTTAATGTTTCCAAATTCATATTCTTTAAGTTTAATATTTTTAAAATAAAGAATGTTTCTTTTTTTTAAAGTTGTATATATTTTTTTAATAACATCTTTTAAAAAGTTTTTATCATCCACGATTTTTGGAATGGAATCGCATAAATTATTGGCTTTTATAACGGCTCTTAATTTATAAGAGTCCAAATCGAAAATACCTTCTAAAATAGCAATAGCCAGTTTTCTGTTTATCTCTTTTTCTTTTGCTCGACAGAGTCTTTTTTGTTCGTATTTTGCTTTACTTGTTTTTAGAGAATCTATCCATGTACATCTTGGAATCTCTTTTTCTCCTGTTTCTATTCTTACTATATCTCCGGTTTTCAGCTGATGAAGGAGAGAAACTTTTTCTTTATTTACATAAGCCGTAACGGCTTTATTTCCAACATCGGTATGAATAGCGTAAGCAAAATCAAGAGCCGTAGCTCCAAGGGGTAAAGTAAAGGTGTCAAATTTTGGTGAGTATACGACTATATCTTCGCTAAAGAGGTCGTTTTTGGCAAGTTCGTAAAAATCTTCTATATTTTCGTCAAATTTCATATCTTCAAGCCATTTTGTATTTGGCATAGCCGTATTTAATTTATATTTCCAGTGGGCCGCTATTCCAAATTCCGCGTTTTTATCCATATCAAACGTTCTTATCTGGACTTCTATAATGGAGTTTTTGTTATAAACGGTTGTATGAATGGTCTGATATCCGTTTTCTTTTGGGATGGCTATATAGTCTTTAAATCTGCTGATTAAGGGTCTGAAATTTAGATGAACAAGTCCAAGGGCTTTGTAACATTCTATCGGTTTTTTTACTATTATTCTAACAGCAAGCAGGTCAAGGACCTCTTCAATCGATATTCCTTTTCTTTGCATTTTTAGAAAAATAGAATAATAATGTTTTATTCTGCTTTTTATTTCAAATTCATTTTCTTTAAATCCGTTTTTTAACAAAAGGTTTTCTATTTTTTGAATAAAATCGTTAAGTTTTAACTGAAATTTTTCTTTATTGGCTTTAATGTATTCGTCTATTTTTTTATATTCTTCTGGAAGTAAATATTTAAAAGCCAAATCTTCTAAAATATTTTTAAGGGTAGCTATTCCTAATCTGTGAGCTATTGGGGTATAAACTACAAGAGTCTCTTCAGCTATTCTTTTTTGTTTTTTAGGAGGTAAAGCATCAAGCGTTAGCATATTGTGAAGTCTGTCGCATAGTTTAATAACAAGGACTCTTATATCCCGTATGGAGCTTATAAGCATTTTTCTAAACGTTAAAGCCGATTTTGCAAGTTTTTCGTTAGAAGTTGAAGGTACTAAAGAGTGGTCTCTTATTTCTACTATTTTGGTAAGTCCTTCTACGAGATTTGCAACTTCTTTGCCGAATTCGTCTTTTATATAATATATTGTATAGGGAGTGTCTTCAACCACGTCATGTAAAATAGCGGCGGTTATTACGTCTTCGTTTTCATTAAAATAGCTTGTAATGGTTGCTACTAAGATAGGGTGGATTACATAATCTTCCCCGCTTTTTCTTTTTTGGCCATGATGGGCTTTTATCGCAAATTCAAGTGCTTTTCTTATTTTAGGGGTATCGGTTTTTGATAACAGGAGAGAAGAAGCCTCTTCAACGGTTTTTGTTTTTTCTATTTTTTTTATTAATTTTAAGAAATCTTCTCTCAAATTTCTTTAACCTTAATTAAACCTTCAGCGATTTCCATAATAGCTATTTCGGTTAATTGCATATTTTTTTTTGGTAAATCTATTAGAGGTTTTGCTCCGTTTAAAAGTTCGTTTACTCTTTTTGCAACGGCTTGACTTAAAAGATATCTGTCATAATTTACTCTCTCAAGGGCTTTGGCGTTTATTTGTTCTATTCTCATGGTTCTCCTTTTTATTTTACTATAGAATATTTGGCATCCGGGTCGTTTTTAAGTATTTTAAGTAAATTACCTTTTTTAAACATATTGCATACTATAATAGGCAGTTTGTTCTCTTTTGCCAGGGCTATAGCCGTATCGTCCATAACCTTGATATTGTCTTTTAGTGCATCTTCGTATGAAAGTTCTTTTAATAATTTTGCATCTGGATATTTGTTAGGGTCTTTATCATAAATGCCGTCTACTTTCGTTGCTTTTATAATTGCACTAGCACCTATTTCGCTGGCTCTTAAAACTCCCGCGGTATCGGTTGTAAAAAACGGATTACCCGTACCTGCGGCAAATATTACGACTCTTCCTTTTTCAAGGTGTCTTATAGCGCGTCTTACAATAAAGTTTTCGGCTATTTCCTCCATTTTTATAGCACTTTGGACTCTTACCTGAAGACCGTCGTTTTCAAGGGCTTCTTGCATAGCCACAGCGTTTATTACTGTTGCTAGCATGCCCATATAATCCCCGCTTGTACGTTTTATGATTCCGTCTTTAGCGGCACTTACACCTCTTATGAAGTTTCCGCCGCCTATTACGACCGCTACTTCAAATCCTTCGTCTATTACCGATTTTATTTCATCTGCAAGATATTTCAAAACTTTTGTATCGATACCAAATCCGTCTTCACCGGCTAAGGCTTCACCAGAAAATTTGATTAATATTCTGTTTTCTTTTCTTTTCATTTAAGCCCTTTTTAAAATGATATTTTACCAAAATTATTTAATAGAAATTACTTTTAAAGGGTTAATAGGTTTTTCTTTATATGTAACTTCAAATTCTAAAGCGTCTTCAACCCGTGCTATTATTTGGCCTCTTTTTACATATTTTCCTTTTTTTAAAAGAGGAGATACTTTGGACAAATTGGCGTATATGCTGAAAATATTGTTTTTGTGTTTTATAACTATAATATTTTTACCCGAACTTTTTCCTATATATACTATTTTCCCCGGAAGTATGCTTCTGACTACCGAATTTTTTTGATAAGGTTTTATCGTAATAGAATCGTTGTATATTTTTATCTTATAAATAGGGTCTATGTAACTTCCGAATTTTTTTACGACTCTTCCTCTAAGAGGGGCTACTGTTTTCATTCCTCTGTATATTTTTGTAGGTATTTTCGCTATTTTTTCTTGTTGTTTTCTTTTTCTGATTATTAAGAGTTCTTTTAATTTGTTTTGTAGATTTTGCTGTTTTTTTATCATTGTATAAAGTTTTCTTTTATATTCGTTTTTTTGTTTTTTTAATTCTGCTATTTCCTGTTTTCTCTTTTTAAGCAACTTAAGCAGTTTTTGTTTTTTGTTTTTTAATGTTTCTTTTCGGTTTTCAATTGTTTTTATTTTATAAGATATGGTATTAATCTCTTTTTTTAGATTTTCTTTAGAAGATAATAGATTTTCTATTTTTTCAGAATATTGTTGAAGTATCTTTTTATTTAATTCATTATATATTAAATCGTTAATATTATCTATTTCCTGAGAAGAGATGTAATAATTTGTAGATAAAAAATCGTTTATTTCGTCTTGTATAATTTTTAATCTTTTTTCATGACCTTTTTTTAAATCTTTAAATTCGCTTAAAATCTGATTGGAATTTTTTAGTGATACTTCAAGTTTTTTTATTTCTTTGTTTAATGTTTTGATTTTATCATTAAGTTTTTTTAATGTCTGTTCTTTTTGGGTAATTTTTTTTGCTAGTTGGTCAAGTTTATCGTTCATTTTTGAAATAACGGTTTTTGTTTGAGAGAGTTCTTTTTTTATATTGTTAACTCCGCTTAATAGAAAAATAGGAATTAATAAAAAGGCTAACTTTTTAATCATTTTTGAGAAACCACCACCATTATCGAGGATATAACAGCTATAGATAAGGAGATTAAAGCTAAAAATAAAAACTCTTTTATATAGTCTATTGTAAAATTAATATTGAGTTCTTGAATTATTTGGGTAAAAAGAGAAGAATTTGTTACGTAATATATAATACCAAAAGTAATTAAAAGAGATATTACAGAATCAAAAAGGGCTATTTTAAATAAAGCCGCTCCCCTTAACCAAAAAGGAGCTCCGAAAAGTTCCATGATATACATTCTTTCATTGTGTAACAGTTTCCATACTTCTAACTGTTTTAAAATAAGCAAAAATCCTAAAATTCCTGTAATTCCCATAAATGTTTTAGTAATAATGTTTAAAAGCATCAATAAGTTGTATATTTTTGTCTGAGAACTAGAATGGGTTAAAATTCTTTTGATGTAGGGTTTTTGTTTTAATTTTTCTTTTAGTCTGTTTATCTCTTTTGGGCTTAACATTTTGGAAAGTTTTAGTTTATAAAAATAAGGAAAATTTATTTTATTAAAATCTATATTTTTAAATTTTTTTCTTAAATTGTTTATTTGCCCTTTAATGCTTATGGGTTCTATTGATGAAATTTCTTTAATATTTAAAGATTCTATTTTAGAAGTTGAAACTATTACGATAGAGTAATTGTTTACGATACTTTTTTCATATTCTTTTAATATCTTGTTAAAGGCTCTGAATAAAAATATACTGATAAGAATAGATATAAGCGCCAATATAAGCGTTATATGGCTTTTAAAATAATTCAACGCTTTCCTTTTTCTCTGCTTTTTGGAATTTTAGCATATTTATTCGGTATTGCCGCAGTTATTATTTCTCCTATGGTGATTATGTACGGAGAAGTGAGGGCATTTAACTCTTTAGTAGAAAGTAGCAAAATATTCCGGGTAAAAAAGCATTAAAAGTTGTTTCAAAAGTGGCACCGGCAGCTGAAGTTGCTGAAATTTTTCTTATTCGTTATAATTGTATAGTTTAACTATACAAAAAAGGGATAAATTATGCTTAATGTAGTTGATTTAAGAAATAGGGGAGTAAAAGCGATTGAAGAGGAGATTAATGCAAACGGTACAGCTATTTTAAGTTATAGGGGCAAACCGAAATATGTCATTATAGAGGTAAATGAGTATGAAAGATTGAGAGATTTAGAGCTTATGTGGGCTTATCTTAAAGCAGAAGAAGATATTGCAAAAGGTAATGTAGAAATTGTAAAAACCGATGAAGAACTTGAAAATCATCTAAATGAATTAAAAAATTCAATTAGAGATTGATAATGTATGAGTTGATATTTCCTGAAAACTATAAGAGAATTGAGAAAAAA
>JAMOSR010000046.1 GCA_027062985.1 Nautiliaceae bacterium | reverse complement strand
TAATGCCAAAATTTAACGACCTTGATTTAAAAGATTGGAAAAACTGTGATATCAATACCGACAGCTTGTGGCTTATAAATGAGAGGGATAAATCGGGAAAGCATAAAAACATTTATCATGGAAATTTTATCCCCCAAATTCCGTATCAGCTTATTAAAAGATATACAAAAGAAGGAGAAACAGTAATCGAACCTTTTATGGGAAGCGGGACTACTTTATTTGAGTGTGAAAGGCTTAATCGTAAGTATATTGGATTTGATATAAATGAAGAGATGGTAGAATATGTAAGAAATCAAATGAAAGATAATCTTATTTATAGAGATTATGAGATTTTTTTAGCTAATTCACTTGATAAAGAAACGGTAGAATTAAATATAAAAAAGGCTCTTGAGAAATTTAATTCTCAAAAAGCTCAGTTAATTATTATGCACCCTCCTTATATGGATATTGTTAAATTTACTAATAAAGATGAAGATTTAAGCCAAATTAATAATATAAATGAGTTTGTAAATAAAATGAGAATAATTTGCAAAAATTTTTTGCCTTTTCTGGAAAAAGACAGATATTTTACGTTGGTTATAGGGAATGTGTATAAAAACAGCGAAGTATTGCCTCTTGGGTTTTATACGATGGATATGATAAAAAGAAATTTTAATGTAAAGTTAAAAGGGATTGTTGTTAAAAATATAGAAGGTAACCGTGGAAAATTAGGAAGCGGTGGTATTTGGAGATACAGGGCGTTAAGCAGTGATTATTATATTTTTAAACATGAGTATATTTTTGTGTTTAAGAAAGAGGATTAAAAATGGATATAAAAATATACGACAAACTTGCACAAAAATACGACCTTGCTACTAAAATAGTGAGTTTTGGGATTGAAGAGCTTTGGAGGTGGATGTTTAAAAGAGGGATTAAAAAGTATATAAAAAACGGGATGCTTTTAGATGTTGCAAGCGCTACGGGTGAGATGGCAAGGGCAATGGATTTTGATAAAATGTATTTAGTTGAGCCAAGCAGCGAAATGGTAAAAGTGATTGTTGAAAAATTCGAAAAAAAGGGATATAAAAAAAAAGATTTCGAAGTTGTGTTTGAAGAGAGTCCTCATATAAAAATGAAAAAAGGGGAAAAAGAGGTTGTTATAATTCAAAATACTGCCGAAAATGTAAAACTTCCTGAAAAAGTTGATTTAATAACGGCATTTATGGCCCTTAGAAATTTTGACGATTTACAAAAAGGTATTAAAAATTTAGATTCCAATTTGAAAAATGGAGGAATTTTTGCTATTGTAGAAATGGTAAAAAGTGATTCTTTGTTTGCTAAATTTATTTTATGGTATATGAATAATATAGTGCCTCTTATCGCAGGAATTTTTACCGGTATGAAACAGGAATATAAATTGCTTGGTAAAAGTATAGACTCTTTAAAAGAAGAGGATATTTTGAAAAATTTTAAAAATTATAAGATAATAAAAAAACAAAAACTTATTTTTCCAATAGCGACAATGATAATAATGAGGAAAGATGGAGAGAATTCTTGAAGCAAAAATAGGCGAAAACATAGAAGTTGTTATAGACAGCCGTTTTAAGATAAAAGGTTTTATACAGTTTATTAGGCTATCGTTTAATAGACTTGAGATAAACGATAACGAGTATAAGATATTTTTTGATAAAGAAAACGTAAAAAACCATAAACTTTTAATTAATACCCTTGCAAATTTTTTCAGAAAACATCAAAAAGACGATACTGTTTATAAGAAACTGCTGCTTAATTACAAAAAAGACGTGGTTATAAAAATAAAAAAACATCAGGTTACGTTTGATGAAAAAGCTATTTATATAACAATAAGAAAAACTTCTTCAAAAGAGTTTGAAATCGATTTTGCCAATCCAAATCCTAAAGTTTATAACTACGTAAAAGGGCTGTTTTTATTTGATTTGCTGGATATGGACGAATATAAAATGATTATTTCGTTTAATAATGAAACTCAGCGTATAGTAAGCGCTCTTATTTCAAAAACTTCCATTATGGGATATAAAGTAATATTTAACGTAAACGAAGCCGATTTTGAAAAAAAAGCGTCGTTTAGCGTTGAAGGTTCTTTAAAAGAGTATCTTAATAAAATCAGAAACGCCCTTGAGCTGTTTGGGGCTTCCACTATTTATGAGTTTGATAAGATTAAAAAAGAATACAGAAGGCTTGCTAAAAAATATCATCCGGATTTACACAGAAACAAACCTGAACTTATCCAAAAAATTTATGACAAAAAGTTTAGGAGAGTAAAAGAATCATATGAGCTTTTAGAAGAGTATTATCATCAAAAAACGGCTACATCCACTCAATAAGTTTTTCAACTTCCTTGACTTCATAGCATTTTAAAGGTTCTTCAAGAGGTTTTGTAGGGACTATCGCTTTTTTAAATCCTAAATTTGCGGCTTCTTTTAATCTTTGTTCCAGTCCGGGGACGTCTCTTATATCTCCAACAAGACTGACTTCTCCTAAAAATACCGTTTCTTTACTGATGGGTCTGTTTCTAAAACTGCTTGTTATTGCCGCTATAATAGCCAAATCAGCTGCCGGTTCGTTTATTTTTATACCTCCGGTAACATTGACGAATACGTCGTATTGATTAAAAGGAAGATTTAATTTTTTTTCAAGAAGAGCCAGAATCATATTAAGTCTTGGCAAATCAAACCCCGTTACGCTTCTTTTAGGTACACCGTAGCTTTCGCTGACCAGAGCCTGGACTTCCAGGACTATAGGACGGCTTCCTTCTAAAATGACGGTAATCGCACTTCCCGGGAGGGCTTTTTTACTGAAAAAATTTTTGTTTTTGGCGCTAACAAGTCCCTGTTTTGTCATTTCAAATATTCCTATTTCGCTGGTGGAACCGAAACGGTTTTTAAAGGCTCTTAAAATTCTTAGCTCTCTGGATGCTTCTCCTTCAAAATACAAAACGGTATCCACCATATGTTCAAGTACCCTGGGACCGGCTATTGAACCCTCTTTGGTTATATGCCCTATTATAAAAATAGGAATTTTGTTTTCTTTGGCTATTCTCATAAGCTCAAATGTCGCTTCTCTTACCTGGGAAACGCTTCCGGGAGCCGATTGGATTTCTTGAGAATATATTGTTTGAATGGAGTCGATAATTACTAAGTCATATCCTTTTTTTATCTCTTCTATTATATTTTCAACCACTATTTCGGGCATTAAAAAAAGGTTTTTGTTTTTTATTCCAAGTCTTTGGGCCCTTAATTTTATCTGTCCCGGGGATTCCTCTCCGGCTACGTACAATACTTTTTTATTTATGTTTCCGGCAAGTTTAAGCATTAAGGTTGATTTTCCAACACCCGGGCTTCCTCCTATAAGAACGAGGCTTCCCGGTACTATCCCCCCTCCTAAAACCAAATCTAATTCGCTGTCGTTTGAGCTGAATTTTTCTATTTCCTCTTTTTCTATTTCATCGAATTTTAATACTTTTGAAGGTGTAGAGGAAGTTTTTGTTGAGGTTTTTTCTTCCTTAATTTCTATGAAACTTTCCCAACTGCCGCAGGCGGGGCATTTCCCCATCCATTTTGCGCTTTTATAACCGCATTCACAACATTCAAAAACCGTTTTTTTCTTAGCCATTGCTTAGGGTTTCTAAAATTTTTTGAGTCGACATTGCATTATTGAAGTTGTTTATCATAATAAGATACATAACTCTCCACATATAAATTGCCAACAGCATAAGTGTAGTTGAGATTATGATGTACCATTTATGTTCTTTAAAATCTATAACTTCAACGTCTTTAAATTTCAAATAAACAATCCATATAAAAGCGGCGATAATAATCAGACTTCCAAAAAAAAAGATAATATCATCCATTATAAAGTCCTTCCAGAATTCCTTCTATGAATTCCTCTTTGTCAAATTCAACCAAATTCTCCGGTTTTTCACCCACTCCTACAAAATATATAGGTAGTTTCAGTTCGTTTACTATCGTAAACAGACTTCCTCCTTTTGCGGTACCGTCTAGTTTTGTGATAATTATTCCGTCAACTCCTATTACTTCGTTAAATACCTTTGCCTGATTGACCGCGCTGCTTCCCTGAGTTCCGTCTATTATCAAAATAACTTTGTGAGGAGCGTTTTCATACGCTTTTTTTGCAACATTTACGATTTTTTTCAGTTCGTTTTGTAAATTAACCTTATTGTGAAGACGTCCCGCCGTATCAATTAAAGCAATATCTATTCCTTTTGCTTTTGCGCTTGCTATGGTATCGTATGTAACGGCTGCGGGGTCATGTCCCTGTTTTGTTTTAATAATAGGAACATCCAAAATTTCAGCCCAGCGGCTTAACTGTTCTATTGCTGCGGCCCTGAAAGTATCGGCCGCTCCTAAAATAACGCTTTTGCCCTCTTTTTTAAATTTATAGGCAAGTTTTGCTATTGTTGTTGTTTTTCCTGCCCCGTTTACTCCTATTATTAAAAATACGTAAGGTTTGTCGTTTATTTCTATTTTGTTTTCAGGCACGTCGAATATTTTTAAAAGTTCTTTTTTTAGTTTTTCTTTTGTAACTTCTTTTGGAAGTTTTTCTATTATTTTTTCTACAAGTTCGTAATCTATATCCGCTTCTATAAGTGCTTCTTCAAGTAATTCTCTATCTATTTTTTCTTTTTTTTCACTTCCTACGACCGTTTGAATGGCCTCTTTTGTTTTTTCAAGTGCTTTTTTAAAAATTCCAAACATTTAATATCCTTCCGCTTTTAAGATTTCATACGGTGTTAAATTTTCAAATTTCACCGTTTTGTTTTTATCAAGTATGATTATTGTGGGATAGAGCGAAACATTAAAATATCTTTTTAAAAAACCGTTATCGGTAGAGACAAATGTTACGCCCATTTTTTTTAATATATTTTTTTGAATTTTGCAATATGTCGAATTGTTATCGAAAAGAATAAAAACTCTTTTTTCAGGGTAAACGAGATTTTCGTTTTTAAAAATAAGAGTTGTTTTTCCGATTGTTATTTTTGTTAAATTTTTCTCCTCTTTTTTTTCTTTTTTAGGTACAATTTTAGAACAGTTTTTCTCAAGATTATTCAGATTTTGCTGTTTCTTTTCTTGACATCCCAATAAAATTAAGATTAATATTGGTAAAATATACTTCATATGTCTCCTTTTGCGTAATTTTATCAAAAGGCTTTAAAAATGAAAAATGACCTTAAAAGCGAATTTAGAAAAATTTGTCTTAATTTAAACAAACACAACAAGTATTACTATTCAAAAAAAATCGGATGGGAGATTTATAAAATCGCTAAAAACCATCAAAAAATACTGTTTTTTATTCCAATGAAGAACGAGGTGGATATTCACTGGGTTATTAGAAAATTAAAAATGGAAAAAAAGAGTGTTTTTGTGCCTTTTATGCAAGATTTAAGCTTTAAAATGGTAAAATACTCATTACCTTTGGCCAAAAAAAAATTCTCAATTTTAGAACCTCTCAATAAAAACGAAACTTTAGAAAAAATAGACCTGGCTATTGTACCAATCGTTGGAATAGACAGTGACTTTAAAAGAATAGGGTTTGGTAAAGGTATGTACGACAGGTTCTTTGCCAGACTTAAATACCGACCTAAAATCGTATTCGTACAGCTTAAACCATGCGTGTCTAAAACAAAACTGACCGACGGATACGATATAAAAGCGGATGAATATATAAGTTTTAATATAAGGAGAAAAAATGATAATAGAAATTATTCTCGCTTCTTCTTTATCCGCTCTAGGGGCTTTTATTATAGCCAAGAAGATGGATAAAGCAAAATATGACGTTTATGTGGCAGAAGCCAGAGCAAAAGCGAAAGCGATAGAACATGAAGCCGAAATTGTTCTTGAAAACGCAAAATCAAAAGCAAAAGAGCTTGAGCTTGAAGCTAAAAACTCTTATGAAATGCAAAAAATAGAACTGAGACAAGAGTACGAAAATAAACTCTCAGAAATTCTTAAAAAAGAGGAGGAGATAGAAAACCTTTTAAAAGAGCACTATAAAAAAGATGAAGAGCTTAAAAAAGAGATAGAAAATTTAAAAAAAGAAAAAACACTTCTTGATAAGCTCAAAAAGAAATATGAAAATAAATTAAAAGAACTTGAAAACGTTCTCTCAAGTGCCGCCGGTCTGACAAAAGACGAGGCTAAAAGTATTATTCTTCAAAAGACAGAGGAATCTTTAAGGGATGAAATAGCTCATCTTACAAGGAAAATTTTAAAAGAAGCCGAAAATGACGCCAAAAGAAAAGCCAATTTTGTAATAGCTCAGGCTACGACCAGATATGCAGGGGAATTTGCCGGTGAGAGGCTTATAAATGTAGTGCCTATTGGGGATGACGAAATGAAGGGGCGTATAATAGGAAAAGAAGGGAAAAATATAAAAACCCTTGAAATGGTTACGGGATGCGATATTATTATTGATGAAACACCGGGTATTATTACTGTCAGCAGTTTTAATATTTACCGAAGACAAATAGCCGTTGAGACTATTAAAAGACTGATTGAAGACGGAAGAATACATCCTGCCAGAATAGAGGAGGTGTATAAAAAGGTTGAGGAAGAGTTTGAGGAAAAGACGGTAAAAGAAGGTGAGGAGATTTTACTTGATTTAGGACTTGCCGGTGCGGGAATTCATTCTGAGATAGTAAAACTTATAGGAAGACTCAGATACAGGGCAAGTTACGGTCAAAATGCTCTTGGGCATTCGTTGGAAGTTGCCCATTTGGCTGGGATTATGGCTGCTGAGATGGGAGGAGACGAGTTGCTTGCAAAAAGAGCGGGGATACTTCATGATATAGGAAAGGCCCTGACACATGAAATAGGGGGTGATCACGTTAATTTGGGATATGATTTATGTAAAAGATACGGTGAACCTGAAGTGGTTCTTAACGCTATAAAAGCACACCATGGACACGAAGAACCGACAAGTGTTGAATCTGCGGCTGTATGTGCGGCTGACGCTCTCTCAGCTGCAAGACCGGGTGCCAGAAGAGAAGTTTTGGAAGCGTTTTTAAAAAGGGTTCAGGCTATTGAAGAGATTGCCACAAATTATGACGGAGTGATAAAAGCGTATGCCATGAACGCCGGTCGTGAAATAAGAGTAATTGTTGAGGCGGATTTGATAAGCGATGATGAAGCAGTGCTTTTAAGTAGGGAAATAGCCAAAAGAATAGGCGAAGAGGTCAGTTTCCCTGGAGAAATTAAAGTTAATGTTATAAGAGAAAAAAGAGCCGTTGATTATGCGGTTGCCAGTTAGGAGGGAAAATGGAGGTTTTAGTAAAGCCGTGCGGGGAATTTTATACCAATTGTTATATTGTTGACAAAAAAATAATAATAGACCCGGGAGTCGGGGCGTTTGAATTTGTAAAAGAACATGTAAAAGAGCCTTTGGCGATAATAAATACACATGGACATTTTGACCATGTATGGGATAATAAGAAAATAAAAGAGTATTATAATATTCCTATTTATATTTATAAAAATGACGCTTTTATGCTGACAGATGACCCGTTTGGGTATAATCCCCCAAAAAGTGAGCCTGATATTTTAATGGAAGAGGGAAATTATAAAATAGGGGATTATGATGTTTTAGTGCGTCATTTTCCCGGACATACTCCCGGAAGTGTTACGATAGAGATAGGGGATGAGATGTTTAGCGGGGATTTTATATTTGACGGAAGTATAGGAAGAGTAGATTTTCCTTATTCCGACCCTGAAAAAATGAAAGAGTCCATTAAAAAATTTTTAAAAATTCCTTATGATAAAAGGATTTTGCCCGGTCATGGAGCGGCTACAACTATAAAAAAAGCACAAAAATTTTTGCCTGTATGGCTTGATTATTTATAATTTTCCAATTCCCAATGAAGTTTTATTCCGGCTTTTTGTAACGCCTGATGAATATGACTCATTTGTGTGGCTTTATCTCTGCACCATTCAGGTGCAAGTAAATTTTTGCTTCCCGCTGTCATTCGTTGAATTGAAATATTTTGAGGCAGCATTTTTATAGCTTTTACAAGAGTATCAATATATTCTTCTTCCGTAATAGGGGTAAAGTTTCCTTTTTTGTATTCTAATGCCAAAAGCGTGTTTTCAGTTACATAAAGCGGATGAAACTTTATACTGTCAATATTCAGGGCTATGGAATCTTTTACGCTTTTTAGCATCTCTTTTTGACTCTCTCCCGGAAGTCCGAATATTAAATGGCCGCAAACATTTAAACCTAAATTTTTTGTTTTTGTTATAGTGTCTACTATGTTTTGAAAGTCATGGCCTCTGTTTATTTTTTTTAACGTTTCGTCATTTGATGTCTGAATACCGTATTCAATCCATATTTCATAATCTTTTGAAAGTTTTTTTAAATATTGAAGGGTTTCGTCTGTAATACTGTCCGTTCTGGTTCCTACACTTATTCCTATTACGTCAGGGAATGATAGAGCTTTTTCGTAAAGGGCTTTTAGGGTTTTAAAAGGAGCGTAGGTATTGGTAAAACTTTGAAAATAAACGATAAATTTTTGGGCTCCGTATATTTTTTTTAAGGTAGGTACGGTATTAAAAAACTGAAATTCCAGACTTTTTAATTGTTTTTCCAAAAGAGGGTTTTCTTTTGAAGTGAGATTAAGGGTAAATTTTTCTTTTGTAAAATTCGGAGAAAAACTTTCATTTTCACAAAAAACGCATCCGCCTCTGGCTACCGTCCCGTCAATATTAGGACAGGTGAAACCGGGAATGGAAATAGGTACTTTTTTTACGTTTGTGTTAAATTTTTTCTTTAAGTATTTCCCAAATGTATAGAGTTTATCCATTATACCTCTTTTTTGGCCTCTTTATAACAAAAAAGAGAAAAAAAGTCCAGATTAAAGG
>JAMOSR010000045.1 GCA_027062985.1 Nautiliaceae bacterium | reverse complement strand
GTCACTTTCTTATCATCTATAAAATAAGCGGGTTTTTTAGCAAATTCTTTTGCATTTCTTTCTACTAATTCGTAAAAATTATTATAAAGATATTTCATATCCTACCCTCTTTGGTACTGACTAAATACGCTCAACAAGAAAGCAAATTTTTAAACATTTCGTAAAAGCTAAAATTTACAATTGTTTTACTTTATTTACTCAGTACCCCCTCTTTTTATGCTATTATATCAAATAAAAAGGCGGCATATGGAGCTTCCGAAAAACGAACAGGAGCTTTTAAAAAACCTAGAAACACTTATAGCCCAGACTTATGAAGTTGAAAAAGAGTTTATCGAACTTAAAAATATTTTAAACGGAGTAATTGAGTTTTTACCTCAGGCTTTATGGGTTATAAATAAAGAAGGCGAAATAATAGTAAAAAATTCAAAAGCGGACGAATTTGATTTTATACCTCAGGAAGGAGAAATAGAATTTAACAACAAATATTATCTTGTACAATCATCCACAATAAAAGATAAAAAAATTATAAGCGCAACAGATATAACCCAGCAAAAAAGAAACGAAAGACTTATAGCCATGGGACAAATGGCGGCGCATTTAGCTCATGAAATAAGAAATCCGATAGGCTCTATTGCAATTTTAATTTCTATTCTTAAAAAACAGTGCCCAAGCGAACTGCTTGACGAAATGAAAAGCGCAATTTTCAGAGTGGAAAGAATTATAAAATCAACCCTTCTGTTTTCAAAAGGAATTCAGCCTAAAATTAAAAAGTTTTTATTAAGCGAATTAAAAAAAGAATTGGAAAATTCCATTAAATATTACTCCTATTCAAAAGAGATAAAGTTTTTATTTTTCCTGCCGGATATAGAAATAGAAGCTGATTTTGACCTCATTTTACTTGTATTGCAAAATATGATATTTAACGCTATAGACGCTATCGAAGAAGATGAAAACGAAGAAGGGATTATAGAAATACTTTATCAGCAAAATGATAAATATCATATCATCAATGTCTACGATTCCGGCAAAGATTTTGAAAATCCGAATATTTTATTTGAACCTTTTAAATCCACAAAAACAAAAGGAAACGGTCTTGGACTTGCATTAAGTCTTGAAATATTAAAGGCACACGAAGGAAAAATAGAACTTGCTAAAGAAAAAAAAGGATTTAAAATTTTTATACCAAAAACTATCCAAAAATAGTATGGTTACACTCTTCTTCTGAAAAATCAGTTCCCTCTTTACATTCAAACGTACCTGTGGTGGCATTATAATCTATTTTTAAAATTTTTCCCTCGTTAAAATAATATTCATACTCATTTGTGGAAGGCTCTCTCCAACAGCCGTTTGTTTTACCGCCGTTGCAGGAAGGCACGGCATTTTTGATTACATATGAAAATACACGGGAAGTATTAGCCCCTTTATCAAGCTGCTTTGGATATCCGTTTTCATTTAAATTATGCTCAACCCCGTCAGCACCTTTAAACGTTTTCATATTTTCATTTATAATCCACTGACCGTGTATATTTTCTATAGAAGTTAAAACAGCGTTTATAGTAGATTTTACGGCAGATTTCTTAGTGTTATCCACTAAACCGGTAAATCTGGGGATAGCCACGGAGGCTAAAATCCCCAATATAACAATTACAAAAATAAGTTCTATTAAAGTAAAAGCTTTTTTTACCATCTAAGTGTTACAGTTGTGTTATCGTCTCCGATTATTTTTTTACATTTATCATATGCCACTGGATCACCAGCATCATCAAATGCTTTACAGTTAATTGAATAGTTAACTTCTTTACTACTCATATTGATTTCAGATACTGTATGGTTACCCTCAAGATTATATTTGTAACTATTAGAATTTACTACACTCCAACCTTTACCTTTTAGAGTAACGATATCTGTTAAGTTAAAATCTTTTTCAAATTTTTTATCTTCTAAACCTCTATAGTTAACACCAACTTCCACTGCCTGCTGAGCTGCATCTACTGTAGTTTTAACAACACTGTTAACCTGTGCATTTTGTTTTAGGTTTAAGAATTTAGGAATTGCAACTGAT
>JAMOSR010000044.1 GCA_027062985.1 Nautiliaceae bacterium | reverse complement strand
CCCTGTAAAACTTATGAGTCAGTTTATTTATGTTTTTTATTTCTCCCTCATTTGTTATACAAAAAGATTTTTTATCAAGAGTTATTTTAACAGCGGAGTTTTTAGGAGCGTATTTAAAAGCGTTTGAGAGAAGATTGTCAAAAAGTCTGATTAAATCTTCCCTGTCTATTTCCAAACAGACTTCATCCGCATCAATTTCGATAAACAGATTTTTATTTTCAACAATACCTTCAAAAAGCGCTATCCTCTGTTGTAAAAATTCTTTTAACTCAATCCTTTTTATCTCTTTTTTTCTTTTATGGTAAAGTCTTACATATTTTAAGTCTTCAAAAATCTTATTAAGCCTAAGGGCTGCGTTTTTTATTCTTTTTATAGGTCTGCTCTTTTCATCTAAAAGCTCAATATTTGTCAAAATAACGCTCAAAGGAGTGTTCATTTCATGAGTTGCGTCTCTTATAAAATTTTCTAAATTTCTTATAACCTCTTTTAAAGGAGCCAAAAAAATTTTTCCAAGAAAAACAGAAACAGTAACTAAAAAAAGTAAAAAAAAGAGATTAAAAATCAACAGCCTTTTTAAAATTCCATTTAATTTTTCATAAGGAAACTCTTTTGTGGCTATTATTTTTATTTTTCTCCATCCTTTTCTTTCAAGATACTCTTCTTTTAAATCCAAAAGGGAAGAATTTGAAAAAACAAGTTTATCATTAATATAAACCAAAACTTTCATACCTTCCGGAATATTAAAAGAATTACCCCTTATCGCTCTCATTAAATAAGGGTTTTTATTTAAAAATTCGTTTATTTGATTTTTTAAAACAAATTTTTCTTTTTGAATAATCTCTTCTTTTGCAAGTTTATAATAAAACCACTCCCCTATCCCCACCAACAGAACCGTTGAAATTAAATATAAAGCTAAAAATCTTTTTAAAGCTTTTTTCTCAGCCGACAAATTTATATCCCCTGTTTTTTACAGTAATAATTGCATCTTTTCCCAAAACAGCTCTTAAACTGTTTACAAATGTTCTAAGGGAAGCTTCGTTTGGTTCTTCAAAATCGTAAAGATAATCAAAAATTTCTTCTTTGCTAACGATTTTATTTTTGTTTTGAATAAAAAATTTTAAAAGTCCGGCAACTTTCGGTTTTAAATGTATAACTTTTCCGTCTTTATAAAGCTCAAGACTCTCTAAATCAAATTCAAAATCCTTTATTTTAACTTTTTTACTGTCTCCATAAACCCTTTTTAAAATTGCATCAATTCTGAGCCTGAGCTCTTTTAGGGAAAAAGGCTTTTTAATATAATCATCACCTCCGCTTAAAAAACCTTTTTCAACGTCTTTTTCGCCGTCAAGGGAAGTTAAAAAAATTATAGGGGCTTTTGAAAATTTTCTTATCTCTTCAGCCGCTTCAAATCCGTTTTTTTTAGGAAGTTTTACATCCAAAACAATAATATCCGGATGTGTTTCATAAGCCCTGTTTACGGCCTCTTCACCGTCAAAAACGGATTCCACCTCATAAAAATTCTCCAGATACTCTTTTACGGTTTCGTTTAAATCAAAATCGTCTTCAACCAGAAGAACTTTCATAAAAGCTCTTTAAAACTACTTACATTTATAAAAAATCATAAGTCTGTCCTGTGGTAAAACAAGAACTACGTTGTTGGTACTTTCGTTTTTATCTGGCATCAAAACGGCGCTTGAATCGGCATTTACATACTGTTCATACCCTCTCCATTTTTTTTGATAAAACATTTTTTCTTCTATTTTGCCCACTTTAACGGTAATAGTGCCGTTTTGGTCTTTTGCAAGGTTAATAGTGTAAAAATCTTTTAACGTCTGTTTTAAAAGAGCTTGGGTTTCAGGAGTATTGGGAATGTTTCTTGTCTGGTTTTTATCCTCAAAAGAAATCCCTTCGCTTTCGCATACGTAATTTTTACCGCTTTTTATATTAAAAGCACCGAGTAGAGCAATACTTAATCCGAAAAATAAAAACTTTTTCATAATAATCCTTTTTTCAAAATTTTACCACAAATAAGAATTAATTTCCTTTAAAGCCTCAAGCGCTCCTTTATAAATCGATATATCGGCACCTTCCGCTTCAAGAGGATTTATTCTTATAAGAGTGGCGTTAAACTGCTGTCTTATTTTTTCACTCATCATCCTGACGGTAGGCACAGCTTTACCCGCTCCTATTTCTATAACCGTTATTTTATCGTCTATTCTGCTTAAGAAATATTCAAATCTGGCAAGCTGAAGATTTACTCTTTTTTCTACAAACCTGAAATCCCCAAACATAAGAATATTAGGTCTTGCTATATTTTTACATCTTTTACAGTAAGGAAAATTTTTAGCTTCAAATTTCTCCATATCTATTTCAATATGTTCGGTATTTTCCCAAACACCGTTATGACACGGCAGGATACACTGAAGATAATGAATGCTTCCATGTATTTCGACTATTTTCATTTCGCTAAATCCGGCTTTTTGAAAATGTCCATCAACGTTTGAAGTAAATACAAATTTTTCCTGAGGAAGATTTAAAAGTATTTTAAATCCTTCGTGCGGGCGGGTTTCCCTGTACATTTTAAGCCTATGTCCGTAAAAAGCCCATGCGAGTTTGGGGTTTATCTCAAACCATTTAGGATTGGCAAGGGCCTGAAAATTAAGACCCAGTTTTTTGGCGATAGGATAGGCTCTCCAAAAACCTTCGTTTCCCCTAAAATCGGGAAGTCCGCTGTCAACTCCCATACCCGCTCCCGCGGTTATCAGAATATACTTAGAACTTTTTATCTCTTCGGCGGCCTTTTGTATCTCCCTCATACCTACCCTCCGGTCTCCCAAAACGCTCTTGTAGAAACCTCATCTTCCTGCCAGTCGTTTTTTTCCGGTTTGTTTTTTACCACTTCTTTTAATATTTCGGCAGCCTTTTTAATATCCCTGTTTCTTATAGCTTCTTTGATATTGTAACTTTCCGTAAAGAAAAGACAGGGAATTAAATACCCCTCCGCGGTTAAACGGATTCTGTTGCAGCTTTTACAGAAATCTTCACTGTGAGGCTCTATAATTCCAAAAACATACCCTTCATCCGTTTGAAAATACCTGCTTGCGCTGTTGTCCTTTGGCAGTTCTTTAAATTTATATCTTGAAGCTATTTTTTCCAAAATCTTATCGCTTCTAACACTCTTTATACCAGGATACGCCCTTTCGTTTTCCATAAACTCTATAAATCTTATCGTTACGCCTTTATTTTTGGCAAAATCAAGCAGGTCCAAAATTTCACCGTCGTTTATACCGTCCATAACAACGGTATTAAGTTTTACCCCAAGACCGACTTTTAACGCCTCGTCAATCCCTTCCAAAACTTTTTTCAACACATCTTTCTGGGCTATTTTAGCCGCCGTTTGGGGATTTAGAGAATCAAGAGAGACGTTTACCCTTTTAAGCCCGGCTTTTTTTAATTTCTTCGCATACTCTTTAAGATAATACCCGTTTGTGGTAAGGGCGAGGTCAAGAGACGGTTTATAATTATAAAGCATACTTATAAAAATATCCAAATCCTTCCTTAAAAGAGGCTCTCCCCCCGTCAGACGGATTTTTTTAACCCCCTCGTCAATGGCAAGACGCAAAAACTCAAACATCTCTTCATAACTCAAAATATTCTCTTTTGGCTCCCACTCAAAAGGAGTGTTTGGCATACAGTAAAGACACCTGAAATTACATCTGCTTGTAACCGAAACCCTGATATAGTCTATAACTCTTTCAAATTTATCTTTTAACATTCAAATACCTTTTGATATAATCTCAAACAAACAATAAAGGTTCGCTATGTTTTATGAAACACTCGAACAAATAATCACCTGCGATAATATACCACAAAAATTTGAAATGTTTTATGATTTTTATCAAAATTTGGACAAATTTTCGTTTAATTCCGATAAAAAACCAAAAATTTTCAACAAACCCAGCTACGCTTCTTTTTGCAAAATAGTACATCCGGCAAAAGTTCCAAGAAGAAGGGGATTTGAAACCCCCGAAAAAAAAGCCGTACTGCTTCACGCAATCGTTCATATAGAGTATTCGGCCATTGACCTGGCGCTTGATGCCTGTTACAGATTTAGAAATCTTCCGAAAGAATATTACTTAGACTGGCTGGAAGTTGCCGAAGATGAGATTAGACATTTTAAAATGATAAATACCCTTCTTGAAAAAACAGGATATAAATACGGGGATTTCCCGGTCCATAATTCGCTGTTTGAAGCAAGTCAGAAAACGCAGGATTTGCTAAGCCGTATGGCTATTATCCCAAGATGGTACGAAGCGGGAGGGCTTGATGCAAACGAAAAGATAATAAACAGGCTAAAAAAAATAAAAGACCCTTTAGCCGAAGAAACAATAAAGGCTCTTTTGGTTATTTTAAAAGAAGAAATACCCCATGTTAAAAAAGGGGACAAATGGTTTAAATGGGAGTGTAAAAGACAAAATTTAGAGCCTGTTGAAACGTATTTCAAAATAGTTGATAAATTCTTTAAAGACTGGAAGAAAAAAGACCTAAACGTCGCCGCCAGGCTAAAAGCGGGCTTTAGCTGCAGGGAGCTTAAAATATTAAACGAAAATGCGGAGTGTTAGAAAACACCCCCAAAACCTCCGCATTCCACTCTGTGTCCGTTTTTAAACTCCACCCTGCTAGGTTCAAAATAAAGTTTAAGATTTTCAGGTTTTTCGTCTTTTAAATACTCTTCAAGTTCTGAGTTTAACAGATGTTTTTTTCTTATGACAATCTCTTCTCCCGGTTTTAAATCCACCTTTCTTGAAATATAATCATGAAGAATTTTAACTCCGTCTTTATCTTCGGCAAATAAAGAACCTCTGATTAACACCACTTCCTGAGGATAAGTGTTTTTTAAAGTAACCGTCAAATCGTAATAAGGAATAACCTCGTCATGATATGTGTATTCCAAAGAAACTACCTTTATTCCCTTACAGCTTTTAATTGCAAACTCTTTTTTTGTCTCTTCTTTTTGTTTTTTCATTTCGGTCTGCTGTTTTTTAAGCTCTTTTTTTAACTGTTCTATTTCAGTGTCTTTTTTATCAACTTTTTTTTCAAGCTGTTCTATTTTTTGAAGAAGCAGGTCAAGTTTTTTATTAATATCATCCGTACTGCTTCCGGCGAATAAAAAAGAACCTATAACCGCTGCACTTAAAAGTTTTTTCATTTCTTTTCCTTTTTTAGTGATATTTTATCAAAATAATATATAATTTTAAAAAAGGGTATTTTTTGAAAAAAGATATTTTAGCACTTGTTATCTCTCTTGTAATTACCATGATAGTTTTAAATATTTTAAAACTTCCTTTTATTTTAGGATTTATTGTAGGCAGTATTTTATGGAGCGTGCTTCATTTTAACCTTAAAAAATGGCTATAATTTTACAAAAAGGAAAGAAATGAAACTAACGCATATAAACGAAAAACACAATCCTAAAATGGTTGACGTGGGAGACAAACAAATTACAAAAAGAGTAGCGACCGCCAGCGGAAAAATAAAAATGAAAAAAGAGACAAAAAAAGCGATTTTAGAAGAAAAGACTAAAAAAGGAGCGGTGCTTCAAACGGCAATAATCGCGGCAATAATGGGCGGGAAAAAAACAAGCGAACTAATTCCTATGTGTCATAATATTTTAATAGACGGAATTGACGTGGATATCGAAGAAACGGAGGAAGGTTTTAAATTAACGGCAACAGCCAAAACAACCTCAAAAACGGGTATAGAAATGGAAGCCCTGAGTGCCGTAAGTGTTGGACTTTTAACGATTTACGATATGGCAAAGGCAATTGACAGGGAAATGGAAATTACGGATATAAGGCTTGAATACAAAGCCGGAGGAAAATCTGGAGAATTTAAAAGAGATGAAAAGTAAAATTCCATGTTTTATTTTAGCGGGTGGAAAATCCAGCAGGTTTGGAAGCGATAAATCAAAACTTTTTTATAAACATCAATACGATTTATGCAAAAAAATATTTAAAAACGTTTATTTCGTCGCAAAAGAAAAAAAATTTAAAAAATATCCTTTCTTTTTGGAAAAGTCCAAAACTTACGCTCCTTTTTTCGCCCTTGAAGAAATAATAAAAAAACATAAAAAAGTTTTTGTAATAAATATAGACACTCCCCTGGTTTCTCAAAAAACGTTAAAAAAACTTCTAAAACAAAAAGCCGTGGCTAAAGAAAACCCTTTAATAGGGTTTTATGATTATACAATGCTTAAAAATTTCGATAAAACAACCTTAAAGATTTTTGGCATCAACAAAAAAATTTTTTCTATAAAAAAAGAAGCCGTAAACGTTAATAAAAAAGAGGATTTACTCCTCCTCCCAAATAAGGTGAGGAAGAGAGTGAAGAGATAAAATTTTACTAGGCTCAAAAGAATTAATATCAAATTCGACTCCCAGTTTCTTGCCTATTTTTATAATATCTTCTATTTCATTATCCGTTCCAAAATAAGCTATATAATTTTTAACGCCTTTTTTTACTTTATCAAACTCTTTTGATTTCAAAGCGTTAAGAAGCTGGTTCAAATACGCCGAACGTATAATCTGAATAATTTTATTTTTGTATATCTCGCTGTTTATCAAATCTCCTAAAACAGTGGAAATATTTTTAACGTTACCCTCAAGAGCCTCTTTTTCCGCCAAAGCAAATTTACGCTGAATTTCTTCTTTCAGTTTTTGATAATCTTCGCTCTCTTCCAAAAACGGATGTGAATTTACAAATTTTTCTATCATATCGTAATTTTTTGAAGCCATAATCCTTAGAAAATTGGAAGTTACGTTTACTTTTTCTATTATTTCTTTAGCCTTATCTTTATATTCAGGAAACTCTATAAGCATTTGCGCATAAAGAAAGGCTTTTTTGTAATCTCCCTTTTTTAATGCTTCTTCAGCTCCTTCATATAACCTTTTGGCATACTCCATCGCCTGTTTATATTCAGACGTTCCATACAAAAAAGGATATTTTTCCAAAAATTTAAAAAAATCGCCAAATTTCCTTTTTATAAGAAGAGCTTTTACCACATCATAAAGATGTTTATCGTTAAAGAGCGCCTGAATAAAAGGGGTTTTTTGGGAAACTCCCCTAAAAGGGGCAAGAAGCTGTTTTACAACATCCTCTTTTCCTCTTATTTTTATAAGTTCTTTTGCCTTATTAAACACTTTTGTCCAGTCTTCTTCCATTTTTTTGTAATAAATGGTGTCTTTAAACGAAGGATACTGATTGGCAAGAGAATATGCAAGAGGATATTTTCTTTTTATTACGGCTGTTTTAAATTTTTCAAACTCAGCAAAATCCCTAAGAAGATTTTGAATAAAAACCCTTTTAGAAGTGATGTTAAGATAAGGGTTTAAAAGCTGTTTTGCTTTTTCGTACTCTCCCTTTTCCATAAGCCGGTAAGCCGTTTCCAATGTTCTTTCCCAGTCATTTTCGAGTTTTTTATATAATTCAGTTCTTTTTAGAAAAGGATTTTTCTTAACCAGCTCATAAGCAAGTCCGAAATCTTTTTTTAATATAGCTTCACTGAGTTTGACCTGGTCTTCATAAATATCGAAAATGTAAATACTGCCCCCAAGAGTTCCTATCCAAAGAGTGTTATTTTCAGGAACGTAATCAATAGAACTTGGAAGCTCGTTAAGTTTTATAAACTCATCGCTTATAAGCTCATAATCTCGAAGGTCATAAAGATATACTTTTTTTTCATTGGTGATTACAAACATATACTCTTCATTTTCGTCAAAAGTAAAATCTATTACCTGATCGGCAACCCCCTGAAGTCTTTTGATAATATTTCCTTTAACATAATCCCATACAATAAGTTCTCCCGTCTTATCCCCGCTTATCATCTTAGCGGATGATAAAAACTTAAGCTGGGTTACGGCACCTCTGTGTGATTTTTTACGGTAGGATATATTAAGGGAAGATATATTGGTAATGGATATCATCCTGTCATAACTGCCCGTAGCCACCCACAGATTGTTTCTGCTAAAGGCACTTGAGAGAATATAATCAGGGTGAGGAGGAAGAGTCGCCACCATTTTTCCGAGGGAAACCGACCACAAATAAGCCCTTCCGTCAGCCCCTCCTGTTAGCATATAAGAATCTTCATAATCAAAAGATATACTTAAAACATCCCCTTTATGCCATCCTAAAGTATGAAGGAGTTTTTTTTTGTTAATATCCCAAACGGTGGTTTTTCTTTTTCCCGTAACGGCAACTGCCAGATAGTTTCCGCTTGGAGAAATAGCCACGGAATTTTCAAGGGGTTTGTTTGGAGGAAGATTGATTTTAAATCCTCCAAGAAGTTTAAAATCTATTATGGAATATTTTCTAAAAGTATTTTTTTCATCTATAACTCCAACACTTTCTCCTGCATATCTTACCAGACTTACCGGATGTTTTACATTAAGTATTTTTTTAACGTTCAACCTCTCTCCTTAAAAATTATGATAACATTTTACAAAAAAAGGTTTTAAATGCCAACTCTTACCATTATCGACACTTTTGGATTTTTATTTCGCAATTTTTACGCACTTCCTCCTCTAAAAAGCAAAAAAGGCGTCCCGACAGGTATGATTACAGGATTTATGAACTTTATCGCTTCTCTTGGAAAAGACTTTCCGACGGATTATGTGGTATTTACGCTGGACAGTAAAGAAAAAGAAACATTCAGAAAAGAAATTTTTAAAGCTTATAAAGCAAACCGCCCGGAAGCCCCGGAAGACTTAAAAACACAGCTACCCATTGCCATTGAATTAATAAAAGAGATGGATTTTAAAATGATAGAAATACCCGGATATGAAAGTGACGACATCATAGCAAGCCTTGCCAAAAAAGCGGCTCAAAACGGCATAAAAGTAAAAATAGTAAGCCATGATAAAGATATGTATCAGTTAATTGACGATGAACACATAGTTATTTTTGACCCGATTAAGAAAAAAGAAATAGGCATTAAAGAGTGTCAAGAAAAATTCGGAGTACATCCTAAAGATTTCAG
>JAMOSR010000043.1 GCA_027062985.1 Nautiliaceae bacterium | reverse complement strand
CCCCGGCATTATCTGCTAAATAACAGATACTCTCACTATCACTAACCCTTAATTTAAACTCATCAAAATCATTCCTCTTAAATTCAATCTCAAAAATATTCTCAATCTCTCTTTTTAAATCATAACTCTGATGAACTCCAAGGTCAATTACATTTCCAGCAACTGCAATCTTACACGCATCATATAAAGGATTATCTGATTCGAGAAGTTTTAATTTAAGAAAGGGTTTAAATTTCAAAGCCTCTTTTATGGACTCTTTTTTCTCTTTTTCAAACAAATCTTCAATCCCTAAAATTTCACTTATTTTACCATACTCTTCTCTTGCAACTTCCGGAGGGGTTACATCTATATCATACTTGCTAAGAATCCTTGCCCCCTCTCTTAAAATCTTGCTTGCACACTTTTCATCTTTACAAAACTTATCGGCAAGCTTAAAAACTTGCCGATAAATACAAAGATAACACTCTCTTGCTATATTCATTTAATCCCAAGCTCCTTTTTAATCACAGGTTCGTTAAAACCGCAAATCCATCTGCTGCCGATAAGTATTACAGGCACTCCCCTGCATCCGTGTCTCTCACAGTCTTTTGCAGCTTTTGTATCTTTGCTTATATCTATTTTTCTGTATTTTATCTTATTTTTTCTAAAAAACTGTTCAGCCCTCGTGCACCACACGCATCCAGGAGCTGTAAAAAGCACAACTCTTTTTTGGCTCATTTCTCCTCCTTTTGATTGTTGTTTTTTTCTTCTTCCCTTTTTAACACCTGCCCCCACATCAGCTTATATTTTCTTCTGCAAAATTCAAGTTCATCCTGACATATTTCAAGCTGTCGCTGAAGCCTTTCAATAGTTTTTTTCTGTTCCTCATAAGCTTCCTGAAGAGAATATATAGATTCTTTTAAAAACTTATTTTCCTCTTTTAACGCATCAATGGTTTCATCTTTACTCATCAACACTTTTTCATGAAGAGTTAAAAGCATACCTATCGTACGCTCGGCTATAGAGTTTTCTTTTTCTATTATTTCCAGTTCGGGCAAAGGAACCAGAGCCTTCGCCATAGATTCCACTTCTATAAAAACTTCATCATCCTGTTTTTTGCATTTTAATTGTTTTTCTTTACACAGCTTTATAATTTCTTTTTTGGTTTTACCGGTTAATTTGGAAAATTCAGAAATACTTAACCACGTCTGCATCAATCGAGTCTTACCTCCACTTCTTTTGAATCAAGCTCCACTTTTTTAGCCTGAGCTATTCTATCCTCTTCAAGTTTAGCTTTTAACTCATCATCGCTGTTGGCCAAAATCTGAAGAGCCAGATACGCCGCATTCTTAGCTCCCGCTTTCCCCACCGCTACCGTAGCCACAGGCATACCTCCAGGCATTTGAACGGTACTTAAAAGAGCGTCTAGTCCGTCCATCATACCTGTTGGCATTGGGACTCCTATAACCGGTCTTGTAGTAAGAGAAGCCACTACCCCCGCCAAATGCGCAGCCATTCCGGCACCGCATATAAACACTTTACAACCTCTTTCTTCAGCTTCTTTTACATATAAATGAGTTCTATCAGGAGTCCTGTGAGCAGATGTTATAATCAGCTCATAAGGAATTTGAAACTTTTCAAAAATTTTTACCGCTTCTCTCATAATTTCATAATCGCTTTTACTTCCCATTAATACACTTACAAATCTCATAATATCTCCTTTTATACGCCGTTAGGACTAAATTTTACTTTTTTTCTCAAAAATGTCAAATAAGGCAATCTACAAGGAAGCATTATAGGGTTTTGATTACCACTATGAACGCTTTTTAATTCCTTTCCGCTTTTAGTAATTATCTTATAAAATTTCAAATACCATTTTCCGTCTTTTTTATAAATTTTTCCGATATCGTTTTCACAAGGGGTTACAGTAGTGCCTTTTGGAATCAAAATTTCCACCTCATCGCCCGGATAAGTTTTATATTTACACATAAAACTCTCTTCATCCTCATTTACAATACCGCTAACCTGCCATTCACCATGAGTTAAAGAAGTTTCAAGATTTTGGGTATCGTCTCTTTCATAAGGTCTTTTAATAAGATATGCATCCGTTAAACCTCTGTTTTTAGTAGTCAAAATTTCTTGATAATATTTATCGCATTCACATTTACCCGTTGTTAAATATTCGTCAATAGCATCCCTATAAGCTTTTGTAACGACTGCAACATAATAAGGGGCTTTCGTACGTCCTTCTATTTTTAAACTGTCTATAACCCCCGCCTTAAGAATTTCCGGAATATGTTTAATAAGACACAAATCTTTTGCGTTCATAATATAAGTTCCGTCCTGATATTCTTCCATTTTAAAAACTGTTCCGGTTTCAGGATTTTGAGCATATAGAACATAAGGATATCTGCAGTCGTTTGCACAGCTTCCTTTGTTTGGGTTTCTTCCAAATTGCACCGCACTTAAAAGACACCTGCCGCTGTAGGCAAAACACATGGCCCCATGAACAAAAATTTCTATTTCAACATCGGGAACTTTTTCTTTTATTTTTATCAAATCTTTTAAACTGCTCTCACGGGCCGCTATAATTCTTTTTACCCCGAAATCCCTGTAAGCTTTATAATCCCATGAATTAAGGGCGTTTGCCTGGGTGGAGAGATGAATATCTATCTCAGGGGCTATTTCTTTGGCTTTTGCTATAACCCCTAAAGTAGATATTATCATAGCGTCAACACCGATTTCTTTCAATTTTTTTATATGGGATTCTACTAGCGGAAGTTGATTTTCAAAAGGAAAAGAGTTAACGGTCGCATAAACCTTAACCCCTTTTTTATGAGCGTAATCAACGGCTTTTTTAAACGTTTCATAATCAAATTCCTTGCCGCTGTGACAACGCAGAGAAAAATGACTAACTCCCGCATATACCGCATCGGCTCCGTATTTAACCGCTATTTTAAGCTTTTCAAAATCTCCGGCGGGAGCTAAAAGTTCAGGTTTTTTCATAATATTATACTCCAAACTGTTCAAGCATCGCTTCTATCTCTTCTTCACTGATAGTCTCTCCGGCGTCTCCGTGAATATGAGAAGCGCTTTTTACTCTCTCTTCGTCTTCCATCTTGCCTTCGAAAAGTTTGTTCATATATTTAATAAGTGCCCTCATAATATTTATAACTCTTTCAATTTTCTGACGATGGATATCCTGATACTGCATAATATCCATAGCCATCATAATTTTTTCTTGGGTGGCTTCGTTTGCTTCTATCGCTTTTTGAACTTTTTCTATCATTTTATCTATTTCCTCAAGCTCTTTTTCAAATGTTTTGATATGAGGAAATTTTTTGTGAAGCTTTTCGAAAAGTTCTTTTTCATGATTTAAAAAATTTAAAACATCCTGCAAATCGCTGCTAGCTTCACTTACGGCTACGGAAATTTCGTCCATAATATCCAAAATCTGTATGGCTTTTTCCTCAGATTCTTTTGTAACTTCGTCAAGCTGGGCCACCACCTTGTGTTTATCGTCGGCCGGAGGCGGATATACTTCGTCTTTATGTTCAGAAGAATCCTCTTCTTTCGCACTCTCTTCCCCTACCGCTTCTTCGGCTAAAGCGTCGATATCAACATCGCCTTCCATTAACGCGTCTAGTTCTTCTTGAGTCATAGCCACCCTTTTTTGGAATTATTATATATAATTTCACCCAAAAAGGCAAAAAAAATGATTGATATTCATAATCACACCCCTTTATGTAACCATGCAAAAGGGGAGCCTGAAGAATATATTCAACAAGCTATAAAAAAAGGGATAAAAATATACGGTTTTGCCGACCATGCACCCATGGAATTTGATAAACAATACCGTATGGATTTTAACGATATGCAATCTTATGAACAAAAAATAAAAAAACTTCAAAAAAAATATAAAGAAATCAAAATATTAATAGGATACGAAGTAGATTTTACACCTGTTAAATACCTCGACAAAAGAGTTATAAACGCTCCGGTGGATTACCTTATAGGAAGCGTTCACTTTTTGGATAACTGGGGGTTTGACAATCCTGAATTTATAAAAGAGTGGGATAAAAGAGACGTTGAAGATATCTATAAAGAATATTTTCACCATATTGAAAAACTTGCAAATTCAAAAATTTTTAATATAATAGGACATATGGACTTAATAAAGGTATTCGGTCACAAACCCAAAACACCTATAAAAGATTTGGCCAAAAATGCCGTTAAAGCGATAAAAAAAGCAGGCTTAGCGGTGGAAGTAAATACGGCGGGACTCAGAAAACCGGTAAAAGAACTTTATCCCGGAGACGAAATTCTGGAAATGCTTTTAGAAGAAAATATAGACCTCACTACCTCAAGTGACGCACATTCAGTGGAACAAGTCGGATTTATGTTAAAAGAGACTACTGAAAAACTCAAAAAAATGGGAGTGGAGAAACTAGTCTATTTTGAAAACAAACAAAAAAAATATTTTAAAATTTAAGGAGAAAAACATGATTTATTTAAGCTTGTTAATGGCAATAAGATTTTTAGGACTTTTTATAGTTATGCCGGTATTGGCCCTGTATGCTATGAAACTGCAAGGCGCGAATGAATTCAACGTGGGAGTGGCTATAGGGGCATATGCACTCTCTCAGATATTCCTTCAGATACCTTTTGGAAAACTAGCGGATAAATATGACAAAAAAGCAATTTTGATACTAGGACTTTTATTATTGTTGCTCGGAAGCCTTGTATGTGCCTTTGCAGACAATATTTATACCCTCATTTTTGGAAGACTTCTTCAAGGTGCCGGGGCCATAGGAGGCGTTATTTTAGCCTATATGGCAGATTTATCCGATGAAAACACCAGGGCAAAAATGTTTGCCAGAATGGGTCAGTTTATAGCGTTAAGTTTTGCCATTTCTATGGTTTTAGGTCCTACTTTAGGGACTAAATACGGTGTGGATAAACTATTCTTACTCACCGCTTTTCTGGCTCTTGTTTCCATTTTTATCGTAATAAAAAAAGTACCCCCAGCACCTAAAATTAAACATCATATGCCCGAAGCCAAATTAAGTGATATTTTAAAACATAAGGAACTTTTAAAACTTTTTTTCTCCGGATTTATGCAAAAAGGTCTTATGAGTGTTTTTTTCTTGCTGATACCGTTAATTTTTACCTCTGTTTTTCAATGGCATAAAAACGAACTTTGGAAAGTTTATATTCCCGCTTTAATATTCGGCTTTTTTGCTCTTCCTCTAGGAGCCGTGCTAGCGGAAAAAAAAGGAAAAGGAAAATTGGTGTTTATATTAAGCGCAATATCCATAACAACCGCATTAATCCTTTTTTTAGCGGGATTAAACATATCTTCTCCTATATTAGCCGTTATGGGAGTAATCATATTTTTCTTCGGTTTTAACCTCTTAGAACCGGTTTTGCAAAGTTTCGTAAGCAAAGTGGCTTACGCCCATCAAAAAGCAACCGCCCTTTCAACATCAAACACCGTTCAATATCTCGGTATCTTTTTAGGAGGGGCGGTTGCCGGTTATTTTCTAAAACACGGAATGCTAAAAACGTTTTTAACACTTGCTATTTTTATAGGACTATTATGGATTATCGCTCTTATTAAAATGAAACCGATAAAAAAATTTAAGATAGTAGAATATGAAACGTTTGACGAAAATTTTATAGAAGGACTTAAAAGTGAAAAAAAAGTATATGATTTTTATGAAAAAGAAGGAAAACTCATAGTCAGATATTTAGATTAGGAACGGTTTTTGCTTTAGTCTTGTAAAAAGGCTAAAGCATGAGATTTTTTCTTATCATACTTTTATTCGCTTCTTTACTCTTAGCCGAAAAAATAAAAGATATCTCTTCAATAATAGGTGTAAGAAGCAACCAGCTTATAGGTTACGGTCTTGTAGTGGGACTTAAAGGAAGCGGGGATTCTTCTTCAAAATTCACCAATCAAACACTCTCAAACCTTTTAAAAAACGTAAACGTAAAACTTGACCCTAAAGATATAAAATCCAAAAATGTAGCGGCCGTTATGGTAACGGCCACTCTTCCTCCGTTTGCAAGGGAAGGAGATAAAATAGACGTTACCGTCTCATCCATAGGAGACGCAAAAAGTTTAGAGGGCGGAGTATTGTTAATTACTCCTTTAAAAGGCGTAAACGGAAAAATATATGCTCTTGCCCAAGGTCCTATTACCATGGGTGGATTTAACGTAAAAGGAGGAAAAAACCAAAAACATTTTACCACAACGGTAAAAGTTTTAAACGGAGCCACTGTAGAAAGAGCGGTCGCATGGGATATATACCATCAAAGATTCGCCACTTTATCTCTTAATAAAAGCGATTTTAATCTGGCAATCAACGCACAAAAAGCAATAAACAATTTCTTTAAACAACAAGTAGCTATAGCCATAGACCCAAGAACGGTAAAACTAAAAAAACCTCAAAACATGACTATGCCGGAATTTTTAGCTAAAGTAGAAGATATAGATATTTCCGTACCTCAGGAAAATATAATAGTGATAGATGAAAGAACCGGAACGGTAATTGCTGGAAGCAATATAACGGTAAAACCCACTGTAATAGTATACGGAGAATTTACCATAAAAATCCAAAAAGAGACCAGTGTGCTTGAGCTTACAAACAATTTACAAAAAGTAAAAGCAACACCTCAGGATATTATAGCGATAATAGAAAATCTAAAAGCATCCAACGCACTGAACGCCAAAGTAGTTATTAATTAAGGAGTTTTCAATGAATACCATAACCATATCCCAATACAACAGAATAAACCTGGAAAACCCTGAAAAGCTAAAAAAGTTAAAACAGGTATGCAACGATTTTGAAAGCGAAGTTTTGAATTTTTTTCTAAAAGAGGCATTAAATCCAAAAAGCTCAATTTTTCCTCAATCACCGGGAGAAAAAATTTATCGTTCAATGTACCAGGAAGCTTTATCAAAAGAATTAAGCGGAAGTTTCGGATATTCGGAATTACTGTTTAATTATTTAAAAGACAAAACTTAAGTTTTTTTTGAAAATGCCGATAATGTTGGGTAGAATTCCATAATAAAAATAAACTAAAAGAAGGCGGCTATGATTAATAAAGTCTCAACCAGAATTCCTGGACTTAACGTTGCTTCTACCCAACAACAGACAAAAACGCAAACACAAAAAACAGAAAAATTATCAAGGGTAGAAGAAATCAAAAAAGCAATTGAAAACGGTACTTATAAAGTGGATATAGAAAATACCGCAAAAGCTATGGCTAAATCTCTTCTTTGATTCTTCTACCCTTAAAAAGGGGTAAATATGCTTATAAACACGCTGCAAGAAACCATTAACGTTTTAAATAAATTAATAGAAATAACAAATGAAGATTTAAAAAACATTAAAGAAGCAAATCACGAAGAAGTATTTAAAAACATTAAAACAAAAGAACAATTAGCTTTTAAATTTAACCAGTTAAAAAAAAATATAGACCAAATACTGGTTCAAAGAAACAGACCTGTTGAAGAAATTTTTAATAAAGAAGAAGAAAACCTTTTTAATCTTTTTAGAGAGAAATTAAATATTTTTTATGAAAAGCATAAAAAATTTTCAAAAATGGCTATAAGCGTAGCCAATTTTTACAATGCTCTTAACTCTCAAATAAAAAATCAAGAACAGATAAGTTACAACGAAAGAGCAAATTTCAATTCTCAATTGCATATAAGGGCTTAAAATGGCTATTTCATCTTCCCTATCAACCGCCCTTACGGGTCTTAAAGCTCATCAAAACGCAATAGACGTAACCTCAAACAACATATCCAACTCATCCAATCCGGATTACGTAAGGGAAAGAGTTACTTTCACAACTTTAGACCCTATACACACTATTCCCGGCGATATAGGAATCGGTGTAAAAATAAGTTCCGTTTACAGAATTACGGATACGTTTTTGTTTAACAGACTAACGGCGACTTCCGCTAACAACTCAAAACTTTCGACGATGGAAAAACACCTTCAGGAAATATCCACATATTTTCCCGACGTAACGGATAACGGTATCTATAAAGACCTTGAAAACTTTTTTAACGCCTGGCAGACATTTGCCAGTAATCCGAATGACGGAAGCGTAAAAGTAGATTTGGCTTCAAAAACGAACATACTAAGCGATTCCATAAAAACACTCTCCGGAAAAATGATGGATATAGAAAAAGACATAGACGAAACAATAAAAACAAAAGTAGAAGAAGCAAACGTCATTTTAAAACAGATTGCCGACCTGAATAAAAAAATCGCCGCCCATGAGGCAAATAATATAAATCACGCAAACGAACTCAGGGATAAAAGAGACGCTCTTGAAAAAAGAGTAAAAGAATTACTTGGGGTAAAAGTCTTTAAAGAGGGTATAAAATCAATTGATGCACAGGGAGAAAACACTGTAGATTATTCGGAAGATTACCAAATGTCTCTTGGAGGATACCCTTTAGTTAACAATAACTCTTTTCATCAACTTGAAGTTACCAATGAAAATGGACACTATTCAATAACGGTAAAAAAAGAAGACAATACTTACGAAAATATCACCAATTCTATTACAACCGGAGAAGTAGGAGGATTACTGGCTATAAGAGGTAATAATTTTGACAAAAACAACCGGCCCACAGACGGAAGTATAGGAGATGTACTTTCATCCCTAAACGCCCTATCGCAAGGGTTAATAAGAAGCGTTAACTCCATTTATTCATATTCCGCTCAAACTTCCGTACAAACGGACCCTTTATATAAACCTATAAGTATTTCTCCGGGAATGGAAAATCTATCCTTATCCATTCTCAATAAAAACCTAAAAAACAATATAAGAGAAGGAAATATGATTTTTAACGTTTATGACAATACCGGCAATAATTTAAAAGAACTGATTTACAAAGTAGACCCTTCAAAAAGTTTAAAAACCACTCTCGATGAAATAAATAAACTTTTTAAAGACAACGGTGTGGATTCCAAAGCCGTAATAGAAAACGGAAAAATCACATTTAAACCAACGGATACAAATAGCGACGGAACTATATCCAACTACCCTCTTGTAAAAGACGACGGAAGCCTTCTTTTTAAAGCGTTTAACGAAATAGAATATCTGCCTATTAACAAAATCAATACCACGGACCTTCCCATACCTTTAGAAAACGGTTCTTTTGATATAGTGGCATATG
>JAMOSR010000042.1 GCA_027062985.1 Nautiliaceae bacterium | reverse complement strand
GGAGGATATATAGGAAACTATTTTATGCACTTTAAACTTGAACAGCACCATATCAAAAAAATAATCGGAATACTTTTATACATTATTGCTTTTAAGATGATATGGAGTTTAATTAACTCTTAATTTAAGCTTAAAAGAAGTTCAAGAGTTAAAGGATTAATTAAATTTGTATTATAAGCCTGCAGTAAAGAACCGCTTTTAAGAATAGATGAAAATGTCTCAAAATCGACAGGATTTATTTTAGTGTTTGAAAAAGGTGTTTGTAAAGAAAATTCTTTTAAAGCGTCTATAAAAGACTCTTTTTTTTCAAGAAGAAGTTTTTCATACTCTTCGATTGACATTTCGTCGGGATTAAATACCGGAATTGATAAAGAAAAATCTTTATCTCCTATTTTAAGGGTCTGATTGAAGACCGGCAAATCGTTAAATGTTGTATTTTTAACGGTTGAGTTTATCTCTTTGGAAATTTCTTTTAAAATATCTTCTGTCGGTTCATTTATATTTTTTAAAATATCCACATATGAAAGTATTTTATCTACTGCGTTTGTAGCTGTTTGTAATATGCCTATTTTTTGATGAAATTCGTCTACTTTAGCGAATAAAGGGTTAGAGGCAAATTGAGTAGGTAAAAAATAATCCGTAATTCTTAAAGCGATTAAATTATTTACATACTCCGGATTAAACGTTACAGGTTTGGTTTGATAAGGATTTATGGGTAAAAAGCTTAAAGGATAAAAAGAGACATTCATTTTTTATCCTTTTAAGAGATTCATTAAACTTTCATGAGAAAGATTCATTTTATGAACCTGGGCTAAAACAGCTGCATTTAACGTAACTTCGCTGTTTTTCATACCGGTGATTGCTTTAGCCACGTCAACTTCGTTTTGAGATTTTGCTTTTGATAAGTTAATTACGTAAGTTGATAAATTATCAATTTTTGAAACCGCTTCGTTTTGAAACGCTCCTATACTGCTTCTTGCGCTGTTTAAAGCTTTTTCAAAATCTTCCATATTTTCTATTGAAAAAGAAGGCATTGATGTATTTATTTCCGTTCCGTTAAAATTAAACTGACCGAATACACTTTTATCGTTATAAGTTGTCTGGTTTAAAGTGTCGTTTATATTTTGAGCGTATTTTTGAATCTGTTCTTTTATAGCTGATAAATTATCGCTGTTTAAAGCGGCGTTATTTGCTGCTGTTTGTAAAGTTTTTATATTGTTTAAATTATCGCTTATATTATTTAAAGCCCCGTCAGCTATTTGCATAAATCCTATTGCTTCGTTAAAATTATTTATTTGCTGAAAAGAAGTGTCTATTTCGGAATTAAAAACATCCTCAACAAAAGCATTTACTATATTTTCGGTTTTTGCCGGATTTGCAATTTTTTCAATATTTTCGTTAACTTTATTTAAGTTATTGTTGATATAATTTGCCATATTATTGTTTATTTTCATTTTCCCCTCCTTAGGAGTAAAATATTTCTATATATATTATACCATATTTTTGATAAAATTCTTAAAAAAAACTTAAGGTTTTTTATGATAAAAATAAAACATTTGAAAAAAGTATTCGGCGAAAAAGTTGTTTTAAAAGATGTTAATCTTGATATTTTTGATGGAAAAATTACCTATATTATGGGAATGTCGGGACAGGGTAAATCCACTATTATAAAACATATAGTAGGTCTTTTAAAGCCCACGGCCGGAGAAATATGGGTGGATGGCGTAAATGTTGCGGATGCCGATTTACAGACTCTTTACGAAATAAGAAAAAAAGTGGGGTTTACTTTTCAAGAGGGGGCTTTGTTTGACAGTATGAATATTTATGAAAATGTCGCTTTTCCCTTAAGGGAACATACTTCTTTAAAAGAAGATGCTATAAAAAGAAGGGTTTTTGAAACGTTGGAGATGGTAGGGCTTGAGGCAAGTAGAGTTGCTTATCTTTTTCCTCATGAGTTAAGCGGAGGTATGAGAAAAAGGGCCGCAACGGCTAGGGCTATTATTTTAAAGCCGAAATATATTTTATATGATGAGCCTACAAGCGGTTTAGACCCGGTGATAAGCGATAAAATAACCAGAATGATTATGCACTTAAACCGTGATTATAATA
>JAMOSR010000041.1 GCA_027062985.1 Nautiliaceae bacterium | reverse complement strand
TGGCGTCCCCGGCGCGATTCGAACGCACGGCCTCCACCTCCGCAGGGTGGCGCTCTATCCAGCTGAGCTACGGGGACTTGGAGTGAAATTATACCATATTTTTTTTTAAAACAATAACTGCGGCTATAGCAAATCCTCCGTCATGCGAAATGGATAAATCCGCATCTTTCAAATTAAATTTTTTTAATGTAGCTGATGAAAAATAGGGTTTATTTTTGGCATTTTTTAAAATTTCTATATCTAAAAAGGAACATTCTTTTCCTATTCCTGTACCTATCGCTTTGCTAAAAGCCTCTTTTGCTGCCCAGTATCCTGCAACGGAAGAAGGAGAGGAGACAATAATTCTTTCCCTGGGGGTTAAAAATCTCTCAAGGGCTCTGTTTCCGAATTTTTTTATCATTTTTTCTATTCTTTTTATTTCTATTATATCTATGCCTATCATTACTGAATTACAAACTCCGTAAAATAGACATTTCTAACTTCTCCGGTTGTAAGTATTTCATTTATTTTTCTTTTTATTTCCTCTTTAAGTTTTTGCTTTCCTTTAGCCGTTTGAATTTCTTCTACTGTTTTGGATGAAAGAATCCGAATAATTAAATCCCTTATAGCAGGTAGTTTTTTATCAATTTCCTGTTGAAGTTCTGGAGAATCCAGTTCTAAATCTATTTTACATTTTAGATATCTATTGGCATTGTTTGAAACAAGATTTACTATAAAAGGGTCTAACGGATAAATAGGTCCTATTTCAGCCATATCTGAAACTTTTTTCTTTTTTTCTATTTTTTTAGGTTCAGGCTGGTCTGTAGCTTCTTCATCTCCGCTTAATAAAAAGTAAGCTACCGCGCCTCCTATAATTAAAAGCAGTAATAAAAGAACTATTATTACTATAAGTAAAAGTTTACTGTTTCCTCCTCCTTCTTTTTCTTCTTGCTCAGTTGATTCTTGATTCTCTTTTTCTTCAGCCATATCTCTTCCTTTTTGATATAATTTTAACAAAAAAGGGTTGATATTGATAAAAAATTTTTTATATTTTATAGGGAAAACTACAACGGATTTTATTAAGACTCTTGGAGACTTTACCATTTTTCAACTTTATGTAATAAAACTGTTTTTTAAACCACCTTTTAGAATAAAAAATCTTTTTGAGCAAATAAAGTTTATGGGATATGGAAGTTTGGGAGTAATATTTTTGACTTCTTTTTTTACAGGTCTTGTGGAAGCTGTGCAGCTTTATCATGGTTTTCATAAATTTGGAATAGAAGATTTTATGGGATATACGATTTTCGTCTCTATAGTAAAAGAACTAGGTCCCGTATTTGCGGCTTTGATGGTTATCAGCCGTGGAATAAGCGCTTATGCCGCAGAACTTGGAAGTATGCGGGTAACCGAACAGATAGACGCTTTAGAGGTTATGGCTGTTGATTCAAAACATTATCTCATAGCGCCTAGAATTTTAGCCACTATTATATCCCTTCCTCTTTTAATTGTGTTTTTTGACGCTGTGGCCAATATAGGGGCTTATTTTATAAGCGTATATTCTTTGGATGTTAACGGTTATGCTTATCTTGATAATTTAAAACAGTTTGCGGAAATGAAAGAGATAAATCAGGGGCTTATTAAAGGAGCCGTCTTTGGTTATATTATAAGCGCTATAGGAACATATATAGGATACAATACCAGAGGAGGGGCAAAAGGAGTGGGACAGAGTACAACTAAAGCAGTCGTTTTTTCATCTGTGGCGGTATTTATGGCAGATTATGTATTGTCTGCCATTTTCCTTGTTTTTTATTAATCTTTTGCTTTTCTAAGCCATGTAGGAATATCAAGGGCGTCACTGTCTAAATCTATTCCGCCTGAAACTTTTCTTTTTACCAAAAGTTCTTCTACCGTGTTTTTAATCTCTTTATCCGGTTTGTTAGCGGCTTTTTCTCTCTCAAAACCTGTAGCTACTATTGTTACTTTAATTTCATCAGGCGCTAAGGAGTTGTCGGTTGTGGTACCGAAAATAATATCAGCGTCTTCATCCGCTTTTTCATACACAAGGTTCATACTCTCTTCCATTTCTACCAGAGGATAATCTTCATGCAGCGTAAAATGAACAAGCACACCCATCGCTCCGTCAATAGATATATTGTCAAGAAGAGGTGATTCAATTGCTTTTTTAATTGCATTGAAAGCAGCATTTTCACCTTTTTCTTCCCCAACTCCCATAAGAGCGAGACCTTTATGAGACATAACGGTTTTAAGGTCGTTAAAGTCAACGTTAATATCGTTTTCTCCGTAGCTGATAACCATATTTGAAATTCCGCTTACAGCTTTATATAATACATCGTCAACTAAAGAAAACGCTTCTCTTCTTCCGACTTTCCTATCTATAATGGTTAAAATTTTGTCGTTTGGAATTACTACTATGGAGTTTGCTTCGTTTTTAAGCTCATTTGTTCCTATTTCAGCAAGCTTTCTTCTTTTAGGGCCTTCAAACGTAAAAGGTTTTGTTACAACTCCTATTGTAAGAGCTCCGACTTCTTTTGCGGCTTTTGCAATAATAGGGGCTGCACCGGTTCCTGTTCCCCCTCCCATTCCGGCTGATATAAATACTAAATCGGCACCTTTTAGGGTTTCTTTTATTTCTTCAAAACTCTCTTCTGCAGCTTTTGCTCCAACTTCCGGTCTCATACCGGCTCCAAGACCTTTGGTAAGGTTACTTCCAAGCTGTATTTTTTTATGTGCTTTGCTTGTTTTTAGTGCCTGAATATCAGTGTTTGCAGCTATTAATTCAACATCTTTTATCCCTTTATCCGCCATATAATTTATCATATTGTTTCCGCCGCCTCCGACTCCTATTACTTTTATTTTCGGGCCGTCAACCATATCGTTTATTACGAAAAGTTCTTCCATCTTACATCCTTTCTTAAAATAAATTGCTAAGCCAAGTTTTAAATCTTTGAATTAACCCGGGCTCTTTTTTCTTGGTAACAATTTCTACCAGTTCTTCTTTTTCTTTTATTTTTTCTTCTTCTTTTTGAGAATGATGTTGAATTTCACTAAGAGTATATCTGCTTCTAAACTGTCTGTTTGAATCTATTTCATATGTTAATCCCTCTTTTTTGCCGTATAACAATAATCCAAGAGCCGTTGAAAATTGAGGGGCTTTTAAATTTTCAAAAAGACCGTCAATTTTTTTAGGAATTCCTACTCTTACCGGAAGATTGTCAAAAAAGGATGAGGCTATTTCTTTTATATTGTAAAAATTGGTAAATCCTCCTGTTAAGACCACTCCGGCTCCGATTTTATTTTTTAATCCCGATTCTTCTATTTCTTTATTTAACAGTAAAAAGGTCTCTTCAATTCTTGCGCTTATTACTTGAGTTATGGTAGTAATTGAGGCTTTTTGTTTTTCTTCTTCACTTCCTATTACTGAAATTTCGATTAAATCCGTATCGTTTTTTACATATTCCTCAAAATTTATTTTGATAGCTTCCGCATCTGATAGAGGGGTATGAAGAGCCATAGAAAGGTCGTTTGTTATATGATGGCTTCCAACTCCTAAATAATCTGTGTGTCTTATACATTTATTTATGAAAATAGCCAAATCCGAAGTTGTCGCTCCTATATCTATTAACGCCACTCCTAATTCTTTTTCATCTTCGTTTAAAACTGCAAGCCCGCTTGCATAACCTGCGGCTACGATGTTTTCTATTTCTAATCCTGCCTGTTTTAATGTTTTTTTTAAGTTTTCTATACCGCTTTTTTGAGCTACTATTAAATGTAAAGAAACTTCAAGCCTGCTTCCGCTCATTCCGGCCGGGTCTTCTATTTCGCTTAAATCGTCTACTTTAAAATCATAAGGAATGGCCTGCAAAAGCTGATAATCAGCCGGGATGTTGGCGTTATAAAGAGCAGTATTTATGGCTCTGTTTATTTCTTTTATAGTAATTTCGTTTTCAGGTATATTAACTATTCCATAGCTTGTAATGCTTTTGGTATAAGCTGAAGACATAGCGACTATGGCTTTTGAGACTTCAACTCCGGCTACTCTTTTAGCGTCGTTAAGGGCTTGTTTTATCGATTTTGAAGCCTGGTCTATATTTGTAATGGCGCCTTTTTTTACTCCTTTTGATTTGGCTATACCAACACCGCTTATCGAGAGATTGTCGGTATTTTCATCATAATTGGCTATAATTGCGGTTGTTTCATAGCTTCCTAAATCTATTGCCAAGATATTTTTCAATCTTTATCCTTTACATAAGACACTATTTCATATTTTTGAGAAAGCTCTTTTAATAAATCCGCTAAAAGCTGAGAATTTATCAGAGCCTCTGTTAAATTGTAAACATATTTTTTATTTTCTTCATATTTCTTTTCATCAAGCAATTTTTGTTCCTTAATTTTATAAAGAACTGCGTATTGTGGACTTTTTGAAGGAATAAGAACAAAATCTTTAGGCTTTTGGGAGACAAACACCCTAAATAAAAATTCCTGAGCCGCTTGGGCAGGAAGATTTTTTATTTTATTGGCGTCATATTTGGTAACAAATCCTAAATCTTTACCTTTAAAATTAGAAAGCATATTTTTTGCCGTTAATATAAGTTTTTCGTAACTTTTTTTGTTTATCAAATCTTGTAAAACCATTTCTCTGGCTTTTGAAAATTCAAGAGGTTTAGGTTTTATCTCTTCAATCAGCTTAGCCGTAATATATTTTTTTTGATATACAAAAGGTTTTAAATAACCGTTTTTTATTAATATTTGCATTTTTTCGCCAGGAATCAAATCATTTGAAAAAGGAACGGTATTTATTTTATAATCACCTTTTGAATTTTTTAAATTTTTATATGCCATAATAGCTTCTTTTTTCAGTTTATGAGACAAATAATCCTCTTTTACTTTATCTTTTACCTTTTTAAAGGGTTGAATTTCTCCTTTTTCATTTTTATAATTTAATTTGTTTTCATTATAAAACTTTTTTAAAGTATTATCATCTACCTGTTGATTTAAAGGAATTACCGTATAAGCTATTTTGTATTGAACAGGGGTTAAATATTTGTTTTTATTTTTGCTCCAAAACTCTTTTATCTCTTTTTCGTTGACTTCAACGTTTATATTTTCTCTTTTTAAAATTTTTATTTCCAGTCTATCTGCATTGTAAAGAGCGCTTCCTACACTTATGAGTTCCGTATTTGATGGTTTAATATGTAAAAAAGTTAAAAGTTTTTCTATTAACAGCTGTTTTTTTAATTTCTCTTCAAAGTCCACCGCTTTTTGTCCCGTATTTCTCAAATATGTTTTGTATGTTTTTTTATCTTTAAAGTATTCCAAAATTTTTTTAGCCACGTCTTCATCTGTTACATACAGGTCTAAATTTTTTGCGTATTCTCTTAAAATCGCCGTCTGAATTGCTCTTTGAAGCGCTATTTTTTGAAGACCTAGTTTTTTTGCCGTTGCTTCGTCAAGCGTTCCCCCAAGAGCTTTATTATATTCTTCAAAAATTTGAGAATAGCTCTCCTGCCAATCTTTTACACTAACTTCGGTATTTCCAACTTTTGCTACCGTAGAGGCGTTTTTGCCAAACTGAAACTGTCCCCATCCTACAAATCCGGCTCCTATAAAAGCGATAGTCGCTATCCATATGGTAATTACCAACCATTTCCTGTGAGTCTGCATCCACTCTATCATTAATTTCCTTATATTTTGAGATTTTGTGATATTATAATAAAAAAAAAGCTCACAATAAAGGGATTGTTATGAAAAACAGCGAAATTATTCAAAAAGATTTACAATATAACTGGCATCCTTGTACTCAGATGAAAGACCATGAATTTTTGCCTATGATTCCAATTAAAAAAGGGGAGGGCGTTTATCTTTACGATTTTGAAGGAAATAAATATATAGACGCAATCAGCAGTTGGTGGGTGAATCTCTTCGGTCATAAAAATCCTTATATAAATAAAAAAATAAAAGAACAGCTTGAGATATTAGAACATGTGATTTTTGCGGGATTTACACACGAAGGCGCTGTAAGATTAGGGGAGAGGATATGTTTGCTTACCGGTTTTGATAAAGTGTTTTATGCAGATAATGGCAGCAGTGCGGTAGAAGTGGCAATAAAAATGAGCTTTCACTACTGGAAAAATAAGGGTAAAATAAAACCTCTTTTTTTCAGTCTGGAAAATTCATATCACGGAGAGACTATAGGAGCTTTAAGTGTCGGCGACGTAGGGCTTTATAAAGACACTTATAAAGAAATACTTATCAAAAATGTAACAATTCCCATTCCGGAGGATAAAAGCGAGGAAAAAGCATTACAAGCCCTTAAAAAAGCAAGAAAAATTTTTGAAAAATATCACAAGGAAGTGAGTGCTTTAATTATAGAACCGTTAGTCCAATGTGCTGGGTATATGAAAATGCATCATCCCGTTTTTGTAAAAGGACTGAAAAAACTTTGTGAAGAGTTTGAAATACATATGATTGCAGATGAAATAGCGGTAGGTTTTGGTAGAACGGGGACTATGTTTGCATGCGAACAAGCTGGAATAAAGCCTGATTTTATGACTTTAAGCAAAGGGTTAACGGGAGGATATCTGCCTCTTAGTTTAGTATTGACTACAAATGAGATATATTCAGCATTTTATTGTGATTATGAGGAGATGAAAGCGTTTTTGCATTCACATTCTTATACGGCAAATCCAATAGCTATAGCTGCTGCAAACGCTACTCTTGATATTTTTGAAAACGAACCCGTTATTGAAAATAATAAAGAAAAAGCCTCTTATATATGGAAAAATATCCAAAAATTCAAAGAACTTCCAAACGTAAAAGAAATAAGACAAACGGGAATGATTACAGCGATTGAAATGATTGATTATCCTTGGCAGGAAAGAAGAGGACTTAAGGTTTATGAATACGGGTTAAAACACGGCGTTCTTTTAAGACCTCTTGGAAACGTTATATATTTTATGCCTCCTTATGTAATTAATTATGATGAAATTGATAAAATGATACAGGTTGCTTTTGAAGGGATTATTAAAGCGGAAAAAATCTAATTATATTATACAGTAAGATTATTATGTTAAGTTTATAAGGACAAAAAATGACAATAAACACAATAAAACAATCAATAAAAAATTCACTACTAAATCCAATAAAACATTTCAAACCCCGCTATTTACCTCTTTTAATGATATATTTCGCCTACGGAGCTAGCGGAATAAGCAGTGTTGCCGAAACTTTCTGGGTAAAAGAAGAGCTTAAACTCTCAGCGGCCGCTTTAATAACTCTTGGAGTATGGCTTAGTATTCCCTGGACTATTAAAATGGTATTTGGTCAGCTTGTGGACAGTGTACCGATTTTAGGCTCCCAAAGAAGGGCATATGTTTATATAGGAGCTTTTTTAATAGCGGTAGGGACTATTCTTTTAATAGGGCTGGCAGGCAATTATCCATGGGCTAAATTCGCCTCAAAAGAAAACGTATATATTATTTCAGCGCTTTTAACCGTTATAGGATTTGTTATTCAAGATGTAGTAGCCGACGCTATGAGCACGGAAGTAGTTGACAGAAACCAGCCGGAGGAAAAAGTCCAAGAAGAGCTGGCCTACGTTCAGATTTTAGGACGTCTTGCTATTTCTCTTGCCGGAGTTATGGTTGCGGGACTTTCCGGCTGGCTTGCCCAGATTCTATCTTATGAAACTATTTTTAAAATATCTTTAATTATACCTCTTATATCAGTTATAGGAGTTACCATAATTAAACTCGAAAATGTTAAAAAAAGCCCTATAAACTGCCAAATATTATGCGGTGGACTTATTTTTGCCGTATTTGTCGTATTTATGGGATACGGACAATACCAGCAGTGGAACAATAAATTATTAGCTTTTATATTCAAATACTCCCAGGAAATAGTATTTATTGTCAGCCTTGGCGTTATAACTTATATGATAAGTCTGATTTTAAAAGACATAGCCCCTAAAACCCGCTCTTTTATTATAAAAACCGCTGTGGTAATATTCGTATACAGAGCTATGCCAAGCGTAGGTCCGGGGCTTCAATGGTGGGAAATAGACGTGCTTCATTTTAATAAAGCTTTTTTTGGAACGCTTTCACAGATAGGAGCGGTTTTATCAATTCTTGGAATGTGGCTGTTTAGCGATTTTATAGCCAAAAAACCCGCCCATTATACTCTTTTATGGCTTACAATAATAACAACTATTCTCTTTTTGCCGATTATAGGACTTTATTACGGAATTCCTCAAAGGTTAGGCATAGACCCCAAAACCGTAGCCGTTATAGACACGGCCCTTGAATCTCCTTTTGCACAACTTAGCATGATTCCGCTTTTAACCCTTATAGCTATATATGCTCCCGAAGGTAAAAGGGCTACATGGTTTGCGCTTATGGCAAGTCTTATGAATCTGGCATTAACAGCCGGAGGACTTTTAACGAAATATTTAAACGAAATTTTTGTAGTAAGCAGGGAAGTTGTAGAGAACGGAAAAGTAATCGTTCCTCAGGATTATTCACAGCTTGGTATTTTAATGATTATAGTTACGGTACTGAATGTAACCGTACCGGTAGTAACCATATACTATCTTATGATAAGAAAAAAATAAGGCACTGACTAAATAAAATTAAAATTAATTTGTTTTTAACAAAAAACTTGATATAATAAGACTAAAACTTAAAGGAGAAATTATGGCTATTTTAATGCTTATTTTAATGAATATCGCCGTTATGGCTTCTATATATCTTTCAATATTCGTAATAGAGGCCGTATTTGGAGTAAGGCTTGACCCGCAAAGCGTAACCGGGCTTGCTATTTTAGCTGTTATTGTAGGTTTTAGCGGTAGTATTATTTCTTTATTATTATCAAAATGGATGGCAAAAACTTCTATGGGGGTTAGGGTTATAGAAACCCCTACCACAGAAGCTGAAAGATGGCTTATCGAAACTGTAGCAGCTCTTTCCCAAAAAGCCGGAATACCGATGCCGGAAGTAGGGGTTTTTGACGGACCTCCAAACGCTTTTGCAACCGGTCCTAGCAAAAATAACGCCCTTGTAGCCGTTTCAACGTCTCTTTTCGATTTGATGGACGCAAAAGAGATAGAAGGTGTAATAGCCCATGAAATAAATCATATTAAAAACGGAGATATGATAACTATGACGCTTGTTCAGGGGGTTTTAAACTCTTTAGTATTTTTCGTATCAAGACTTATTGCAAATATTATTGCACCAAAAGACGAAGAGGGCAATCCTAATCCGTTTGCATATATGGCTATAAGTTTTGCTCTTGAAATGGTTTTAAGTATTTTTGCAACAATGCTTGCAATGTGGTTTAGCAGATACAGAGAATATAAAGCCGATGAAGGTGCTGTAAAAATAGACGGACCTCAAGGTATTTATTACGCTTTGGCAAAACTTGGACAAATTCCAAAAGAACAAGTCGCTCTTCCGCCGGAAATGAAAGCTTTTGGAATAGTCGGGTTTATAAGTGAACTATTCAGTTCTCATCCTCCTATAGAAAAAAGATTGGAAAATATAAAAAGAGTAGCAAGAGAACTTGGATATAATGTATAATTGCAAAAAAATTGGAGATTTTATGCATGAGTTCAAAAAATTTGAAGAGATAATTTTAGAAGCCGGAGACTTACTAAAAAAAGGGTTTTTCCAGTCTGAAAAGAAAATAGATTTAAAAGGCAAAAAAGATTTAGTTACTCAATTCGATGTTAAAGTAGAAGCTTTTTTAAAAGAGGCTTTTTCCTCTTTTGGATTTGATTTTATAGCTGAAGAGAGTGAATCTGGATTTAAAACTCCTTACAATACCATTATTATAGACCCTATTGATGGAACTACCAATTTTGCTCACAAAATTCCTCATTGTGCAATAAGCGTAGCAATTTATAAAAAAGGCATTTTAACCTACGGATTTGTTTATAATCCTATTTTAAATGAATTTTTTTATGCAGTAAAAGACGAAGGTGCGTTTTTAAATGCAAAAAAGATAGAAGTCTCCAAAAACAGTTATTTTCAAAGAGCCCTTATAGCTACAGGTTTTCCTTATTCAAGTGCCGATAATATAAAAGACCTTGAGTGGGTTATGGAAAAGCTAAAAAATATTCTTCCAAAATGCCAGGATATAAGAAGGCTTGGAAGTGCGGCTCTTGATTTGTGTTATGTAGCATGCGGAAGATATGAAGGATTTTACGAAATAAATCTAAAACCATGGGACGTAGCTGCAGGCAGTTTTATCTTACAAGAAGCCGGAGGCAGAGTTTCAAACGACAGGGGTGATGAATTTGATATGTTTAAGGACAAATGCATTGTTGCAAGTAATAAAGTTATTCATGAGGAGTTTATTAAAACGCTGAATAAAAAATAACCGGATTTTCAGCTGTTTTATATTTTAGTTAACATAATGTATATTCTCTAAAAAATATTTATTCTTCCCTTTTGATTTTTTCAGCCATATCTTTAAGCCTTAAGGCGTCTTTTACGGCACTTACATCGGATGTATTATTAAAATAGCAAAAATCCGCTTTTAAAAACATTTCCAAAAATTCGTCTGGATAACTTCCTTTGTATTTTCCTTCAAATCCATGAGCTCTTAAATAAGCAAACTCAGCCGTCTTTTCCATTACAAACGGTTGATTAAAATCATGCCATACAAGAGAAATTTTATTTTTACTTAAAAGTTCAAATACTTTACCGTTATACCAGTTTTTATGTCTAAACTCAAAAGCCAATTTGTGATTTTTATTAAGCCCTTCTATAAAATTTTTTAAACTTTTGTAATCATAATTAAAACTTGAAGGAAACTGAAATAAAAAAGCCCCTATATACTCTTCTAATTCGTCAAACAGTATTAAAAATTCGTTTGCTTTTTTAGCACTTAAAGGTAATTTATGAGTTATTTCTTTGTTTACTTTGATGCTTATTTTAAGGTTGTATTTTTTGGTTTTGTATTTCCATGATTTGACTGTAGAAGGTTTTGGGATGCGGTAAAAAGTGGAATTAAGTTCTAGAGAATTAAAAAACTTAACATAATAATCTAACCATTTAGAAGAAGGAAGTTCTGATGGATAAAATTTTTCCTTCCATTCTTTATATACAAACCCACTGGTACCTATATACATTTAATTTACCAAAATATATACTAATTTTGGATAAAACATAACAATTAAAAGAACCAATATCTGAATTAAGATAAAAGGTATTATTCCCTTATAAAGGTCTGATGTCTTAATTAAATCTCCCGCCGCACCTTTTAAATAAAAAAGACTAAAACCAAAAGGAGGAGTTAAAAAAGAAGTTTGAAGATTTATAGCTATAAGTAATGCAAACCATAAAGGGTCTATTCCAAACTCTTCAACAATAGGCAATAAAATCGGAATAACAATAAAAGTAATTTCTATAAAATCTATAAAAAAACCCAAAATAAAAATTAATATCATAGTTATAGCTATAAAAACATATTGATTCTGAATAGAATCAGTAAAAAATTCCGTAACGATATCCCCTGCCCCGCTTTCGTTAAATACTAAAGAAAAAGCGGTAGCCCCTATTAAAATCATAAAAATCATAGCGGTTATTTTAACCGTTTCCACACTGGCGTATCTCAAAAGCTCAAAACTAAACGTTTTATAAAAAACAGTTAAAATAATGGCTCCAAGAGCGCCTATGGCCGCGGACTCGGTAGGAGTGGCAAATCCTGCAAATATGCTGCCAAGCACTATAACTATTAAAACAAAAGGGGCTATTAAACTTTTTGCGGCTTCTTTTAAGATTTTCGAATAAGGCTCTTTAGTTTCAATAGGAGGGGCAGTTTCAGGTTTTATAAAAGCCACAATCAAGATATAAAGTATATAAAGCCCGACAATTATAAACCCCGGAACAATAGCCGCTTTAAATAAATCTCCAACGCTTATATTCATAACGGCCCCTAAAATAATTAAAACAATACTAGGAGGTATAAGCTGCCCTAGCGTACCGCTTGCGGCTATTACCCCGCTTGCAAGTCTTGGGGAATAACCGTATTTGAGCATTACCGGCAATGAAATTATTGTCATCATAACAACACTCGCACCGACTATTCCAGTTGAAGCCGCCAAAATAGCCCCTACTATTACAATTGCAATCGCAAGCCCTCCCCTGATAGGACCAAAAAGTTTTCCAATAGATTCAAGCATATTTTCGGCTATTTTACTTTTTTCAAGAATAAATCCCATAAAAATAAAAAGAGGCACAGCCATAAGAGTGAAATTTTGCATAATTCCGTATATCCGATAAGGCAAGAGACCAAAAACTTCAAGTCCCAAATCAGGGTCCATAAGCGCCGCAAAAATAGCGCTGCCGCCAAAAGCAAAAGCCACAGGAATTCCAAGCATCAATAAAATAAAAGCAGCAATAAATAAAATTATTCCAGTCATTAATCGCCTTTATGATGTTTTAATTGATAATATATTTTCTTAAGTTCTGCGACAGATTGGAGATAAACCATTAAAAAAGCCCATATAATAGTACTTTTTATAATCCATCTGCAACAAAGCCCTCCCGGGTCTCCGCTGCTTTCATTTTGCATGTAACTCATTTCAACAAAAGGAACCGCTTCTACTATTATCAGTACGCTAAGAGGTATAACAAAAAAAAGTATGGTAACGATATTGATTATTTTTTTTACTTTAAAAGAAAATTTCTCATAAAAAATATCAACCCTAACATGTTTATCTTTACTTAAAGTATATGCTATGGAAAATAAAAACACTATATCAAACAGATGCCATTCAAGCTCCTGCAAAGCTATACTTCCCTGTGAAAAAAGTTTTCTCATAATAACGTCGTAACTTACTATAAGAGTGAGTAAAATAAGTGAAAATACGGAAATCAGCATAAAAGCTTTTGTTAAAGATTCTATATAAAAATCAATTTTCGGAACAAACGAAATTATAACGGCTAGTATAATGGCGCTTATAATAGCAATATCCAAATGTTCATTTAAATAATTAATAAATTCCATTACACACTCCTATAAATATTCCGGCGTATCGTTGCTAAAGATAATAATATCTCCAGGCTTTGTTAAATCCGCAAGAATTTTTTCAAGTTTTGATTTATCAGAAACATATACTTTATCTATCGTTAAGGACGAACAGAATATCTTTTTATTAACCTTTCCTGTTATTATAGCTAAATCAAATGTTTTATTAATGGCTCTGGCTATTTTTTTATTCATCTCTTCCGTTGCCTCTACAAGGCCGGGAGTTACTATTACTTTTCTTCCGGGATGAAATTTTACCAGTTCAAAGCTCTCAAGCATTCCTTCTATATTTCCGTTAAAACTGTCGTCTATTATAATTTTTCCCCCTACCTCTATTTTCTGAAGTCTGTGAGGTATCGGTTCAAGAGCGGACACTTTTTGTTGAAGTTTTTCAATATCTTTAATAAATTCATATGCCTGATATACGGCCAAAGAAATGTTAACCGCATTAAAAGAACCCAAAATTTTGGTTTTAAAACGGTAATTTTTACCATCTATTTCCAAATCCCATTCCGTTTTGTTCAAGTCGGCTTTTATATTTTTTATCTTGTCTTTTAAAACAACAGCTTTAGGATGGGGTAATTCGTAAGAAAAGCCTTTTTTTAAGTTGGGAGAATCAAATATTTCAAGTTTTGTTTTTTGTATATTTTCCAATGTTTTAAAATACTCTATATGCTGGGGGCCAATTTTTCCTAAAACCGAATACTCATTTTCTAAAAACCTAACAATTTCCTTAATATCCCCTCTTTCTCTGGCTCCAGCTTCCGTTACGTAAATATCGGTATTTTCAGGCAACTTAGTATTTATATCTAATACAATACCTTTTAAGGTATTAACGCTTCTTGGAGTTTTATAAACCTTAAAATCTTCCTTTAAAAGCTGATAAATAAAATTCTTTATAGATGTTTTACCATAACTTGCGGTAACTGCTATAATAGTCGGATTTATTTTTTTCAGTTTTTCTTTTGCCATTTTTTTGTATTTTAAAAATAAAAGTTCTTCAACTGTTTCAGAAATAATTATACTAAGGATAAGAACTATTAAAGATGCAATTCCGGGATTATAATGGACTTTATTCATAAAAACAAGATTTAAAGTTTCCAAAAAACCTAAAATCATAAAAAAACGTTTTACTCTTTTTGTAATCGTTAAGCCTTTTGTTTTTTTAAACCAGATAAAAAGGGCGGGAATAAGTCCGAAAAAAAGATAAATCCAAAAAAACCTGTAAGCGGCTATATATGTCACAACAGGAACGACAAAATAAAAAAGATGCCATTTATAATTATGAAAATGAAAAATAACCCTGTTTATTTTATAGTTGTACCACTGCAAAACAGTGATAAGATAAAGCCCTAAAACATAAACCGTAATAAAATGAACAATTAAATCAAACATTTTGCTATTCCTTTAATAATCCCGAAAAATTCTTTTTTGTGAGGTAAAAACAAAAAACTTAAAATAAGAGCGGAATAAAAAAACAGATTTATTTTTGAATTTTTAGAACATATTTTTAAAGCACTTCCAAAAGATTTTTTTATTCTGTTTCCAAGTAAATCCACACTAAATATTTCATCCAGCACAAGATGCGTTATATATCCCAAAAACACAAAAAATCCTACAAGATAACTTTTTTCAATATCAAAATTAAAATAGTAATAGCTTAAAATAGAAGTCAAAAACCATGCCAGTAACGCTGCCGGAACGGAATGAATCATTCCTCTGTGTTTTGTTATTTTTTTAAAAAAAACAAATAACACCGAAGTGGCCAAATAACTCAAAAGCCATATCAAA
>JAMOSR010000040.1 GCA_027062985.1 Nautiliaceae bacterium | reverse complement strand
GTTAAAAACTTTAAAAAATGCGGTTTTTATAAAATTGGGGATTTAAATATAGGAGTTTGTTATCATCCTTCTCCCCTTGCTTTTAACCGTAAAGAAATAAGAAAATCGCTTGAGAGTTTTTTTAAAAAATTAGGAGAGCTTTATGGCTGATGATATGGAAAAAACCGAAGAACCCACCTCCCGTAAATTAGAAAATGCCCGGAAAGAGGGAAATGTAGCCAAATCACAGGAAGTTAGCGGTTTTGCCATTTTGCTTGTCGGAAGCATAGTTTTAATTTTTTATCTTAAATATATAACATTTTATCTGGAAGAATTTTTTAGATATTATACCTCTTTTATAGGAGTGGAACTTACCAAAAACATAGTTTTTGGAATAATCATAAAATCCATTTATTATATTTTTATACTTTTAGCCCCTATAGTTTTGGCTCTTATTATAGCCGGAATTATAGGAAACGTGGCTCAGTTCGGTTTTTTGTTTACCGTAAAACCTATTATCCCGAAATTTAGTAAAATAAATCCCATAAAAGGTCTTAAAAACCTTTTCAGTTTAAAAAAAATTGTTGAAGGGATAAAGACCACTCTTAAAACGTTTATAGCTTTTTTAGTTGGATTTTGGCTTTTTTTTGGTTTTTTGCAGGAGTTTCCGAAACTTGAGCTGATGAGTTTTTTAGAACAGTTAAAATGGTTTGAGGATAAAGCGGTTATATTAATTTTTTCTTTACTCGGAGTTTTTTTTGTTTTTGCTATTATAGATTTTACGTATCAGAAATATTCTTATAAAAAATCATTAAGGATGAGTAAGCAGGAAATAAAAGACGAATATAAACAAACAGAAGGTAATCCGGAAATAAAAGCAAAAATTCGTCAGCTTCAGCGTGAAATGGCTAAAAAGAGAATGATGGCGGAAGTTCCTAAAGCCGATGTTGTTATTACAAACCCGACTCATTATGCAGTTGCCATAAGATACGATAAAACCCAGGATGAAGCTCCAAGGGTAATAGCTAAAGGGATTGATAATCTGGCTTTAAAAATAAAAGAAATAGCCAGAGAACACGGTATTATGATAGTTGAAAACCCTCCTCTTGCCAGGGAACTTTATAAAAGCGTGGAAGTTGACCAAATAATTCCTCCGGAACTGTATAAAGCGGTAGCGGAAGTTCTGGCGTATGTTTATAAAGCCAGACAAAGTTCTTAATATTTGATAAAATTTCTAAAAAATAAGAGGGGATAAAATGACGGAATTATTTAAAAAAGCATGGGAGAGAATAAAAGAGGCGGATAGCATAGTTTTAATATCTCATATTAACCCTGACGGAGATGCTCTTGGAAGTTCTCTTAGTATGTATCCCGTTTTGAAAAATATGTCTAAAAAAGTGACTGTTTGTAACCTTACAAAACCTTTACCCGATTATCTGGATTTTTTGCCTAATTTTAATAAAGTTACGAATAAACTTCCTAAAAGTTACGATTTAATGATTAGTTTTGATTGTGGAAGTTTTGACAGGCTTGGAATTGAAGAAAAACCTCCTTTTTTGATTAATATAGACCATCATATTTCAAATACCGAATATGGTGATATAAATATTATAGACCCAAAAGCCGCTTCTACTTCACAGGTAGTTTACAATATGTTGAAAACCAACGGGATTGATATAAACGAAGAAAGCGCTGTTTGTATTTATACCGCTCTTGTTACGGATACAGGCAGTTTTCAGTATGAAAGCGTAAACGATAAAGTGTTTGAATGCGCGGCCGATTTGGTAAGATGCGGAGTTAAACCCGATTATGTTGCTAAAATGCTTTTCCAAAGAGACAGACTCTCTCGTCTAAGGCTTCTTGCCAAAGCTTATGATACTATTGAGCTTTGCTGTGATGGAAAAGTTGCTTTTGTAGAGGTTACGAAAGAAATGATGGAGATAACCGGAGCGATAAAAGAAGATACCGATACTATAGTAAATAGCGTAAGGGCTATAGCGAGTGTGGAGGTGGCGGTTATGTTAAGGGAAGATGATGAAGGGATTAAAATAAGTCTTAGAAGTAAAAATTACGCAGATGTCAGTAAAATTGCCGTTAAATACGGAGGCGGCGGACATATAAGAGCAGCGGGAGCCACCTTAAAAGGTGAATTTGATTTTTCAAAAGTTAAAAATATGCTAAAAGAAGATTTAAAAGAGATATTAAAAGGTGAGGAATGAAAAAAACTTTTATGTTGTTAATAGTTGTTATTGCGGGTATTGCCGGTTTTGTGTTTTTTTCTCCTATATTTGAAAAAGAACCGCCCATTATTAATGTTTATTCTAACGGATTTATCACCAATTTAAGAAATCCGTTAAAGGTGGAAATAAAAGACAATAGCGGTGTAAAAGAGTATTCAGTAATAGCTATAGCGGGTAAAAAAGTGTTTGATATAAAAAAATCGAAAAATAATGCTCTTGGAAAAGAGGTTAATTTAGAAGTTAAACTGCCGAATGTTACGGAAAAAGAGATAAAACTTATAATAAGGGCCGTTGATAATTCTAAATGGCATTTTTTTGCCGGTAACGAGGCTGAAAAAGAAATTGTTTTAAAAATTGACACCGTAGCTCCGGATGCCCAGATTATAAAAAATTCATATGCAGTTGGAAGAGGGGGAAGCGGGGCGGTTGTTGTTAAAGTTTCTGACGATAATTTAAAAGACAAATATATTATTGTAAATAATAAGTATAAATTTAAACTTACTCCTTTTGTTAAAGATAATTATTATGCGGCGTTAATTGCCTGGCCTGTGGCGGAAAATAAATTTAGTGCCGATTTAATAGCCACTGATAAAGCCGGAAACAGGGTAAGAGTTCATATTCCTTTTTATTGGAAAACTAAAGGAATTTACAATTCTAAAAACGTAAAAATCAATATTACGGATAAGTTTATAAACAATATAGCTAAAAGAGTGCTAGAGCGTATGGGAATGCCTATTCCAAATGACCCTGTTTCAGTATTTAAAGAAGTAAATGAAAAAGTTAGAAAAATATGCGAAGATAGAATATATAATTACACAAAAGACGTTTACGAAAATAAAATAGATTCGTTTTCCGTTTCTAGATTCAATCCTTTGCCGGGAAGTGCGAAAAGAGCGGATTTCGGAGAAATAAGACATTATTATTATAAAGGAAGTGAAATATCAAAAGCGGTTCATAAAGGAATAGATCTTGCTAAGATAAAAAGAGCTAAAATATATTCAAGTAATTTTGGAAGAGTGATTGCAAGCGAATATATCGGAATTTACGGAAATACGTTAATTATTTATCATAAACTGGGGCTTTATACGCTTTACGGACATACAAGCGAATTCAGAGTCAAAAAGGGTGATATTGTTAAGAAAGGGAAAGTAGTGGCAAGAACGGGAGCCACCGGTGCCGTATTCGGAGACCATCTGCATTTTGGAGTATATGTCCAGGGAATTCCTGTTCAGCCTATAGAATGGATGGATTCTAGGTGGATAAAGATTAATATTATTAATGTCATAAACGGTTCTAAGAAGGTAATTAATAAATGAAACAAAAAACACTTAGAGTTTTTGAGGTAGACGATTTTGAAAAGCTTGAAAAAATAGTCTCTTCTAAATTTCCCCTTTTAAAAAATCATTTTTTTCTTTTAAAAGAGCATAACGAAAAAATAGAGAATTTTTTAAAAGAGAAAGGGTTAAATTATTTTGTATTAAATTCAGAAGCTTTTATAAAAGAAAAGGAAAAAATAATTATTAAAGAGATAGAAAAAGAGGTTGTAAAAAAAGTAAAGCCTAAAATTTTTGATAGAATTATAAGAAGCGGAGAAGAAATTGTGTTAGAAGAAGAGGGTATTTTTTTAAACAGGATAAACGCAGGGGCTAAGGTTAAGGCGTATGGGAATTTGAGTATATTGGATGAAAATGAAGGTTTTATAGAATGTCATGGAGATTATGTGTTTGTTTATAAAAATTTAAAAGGAAATATTATTTTTAATGGAGAAAATTTAGGTGTAATTGATAAACCTACATTTTTTGGATTAAGAATTAAAAAGGTTTTAAAATGAAACAAAGAACGATAAAAAATCCTGTGGAGGTAGTGGGAATAGGTCTTCATAAAGGAGTGCCTGTAAAGTTAAGGCTTGAGCCTATGGGGGAAGATAGCGGAATAGTTTTTTACAGAAGTGATAAAGGGGTAAGTATTCCTTTAAGTCCAGAATATGTTGTAGATACCAAAATGGCTACTGTAATAGGAAATCAGGGGGTTGTAGTTTCTACTATAGAGCATTTAATGAGCGCGGTATATTCTTTTGGAGTGGATAATTTGAGAGTTGTGTTGGATAACGATGAAGTTCCCATTATGGACGGCAGTGCTATAAGTTTTGTTATGATGTTAAAAGAGGCGGGTATTCAAGAACAGCAAAGCCCTAAGAGGTTTATAAGAATCACAAAAGAGGTAAAAATAGAAGATGGGGTTAAATATGCTTCTTTAAAACCTTCAAAAGAGATAAATTTCGATTTTGAAATAAATTTTAATCATCCGGTTATAGGAAATCAAAAATATACTTTTAATTTTTCCACAAAAAAATATATAGAAGAAATTGCAAAAGCCAGGACATTTGGTTTTTTGAAAGAGGTACAGTATTTAAGAAGCATAGGTTTAGCTCTTGGAGGCAGTCTTGAAAATGCAATTGTGCTTGATGATAAAGGAATATTAAATGATTCTTTAAGATTTCCAGATGAATTTGTAAGGCATAAGATACTTGACGCTATCGGAGATATGAGCCTTCTTGGAGCTAATTTTATAGGCTCTTATGAAGCGTTTGCAAGCGGTCATCATTTAAATCATTTATTGACAAAAAAACTTGCCGAGGAAAACGCTTATGAAATCGTTTCTTTTGAAGAGGAAAAGGAGATGTGTATTGCTCAGGCCTTCAGTTGATATTATAGTTATTCCTATTTCCAAACCTATGCTGGTTGGAATATATGAAAACAACAGATTAATAAAAACGATAAAAAAAGAAGGATTGACAAGCGATATTTTACCTGAAATTTTTGATGGGCTTTTAAGAGATTACGAAATTAAAAGAATTATTTACGCCAAAGGACCAGGCAGTTTTATGGCTATAAAGCTTGCATATGTTTTTTTTAAAACTCTTGAAATAACTAAAAATATAGAATTTTTATCAGCGGATGGATTTTATTTTAATAAAAACGCTCCTATAAAAGCGGTAGGAAATTCTTTTTTTGTTAAAAAAGACGATATAATTTCAATAGAAAAAAACTTAAAAGAGGGAGAATTTTTTTTGCCTGAAAAAATAGATATTTCAGATTTTAGTAAAGATACGTCACCTCTTTATGTTTTAAAAGCAGTGTAGAAGGATATAAATGGTTATTACGGTTCCGGCGACTAGTGCAAATTTAGGTCCAGGTTTTGATACGCTTGGTCTTGCTTTAAATCTTCGTAACGAAATTGAAATCAAACCTTCTCAATATACTTCGATAGAGATATACGGAGAAAATGCCGATTATCTGAAAAGTCTTAAAAGAAATTATTTTGTGGATATTTTTAACGAAATTTATAAAAGCTTGACAGGTAAAGAAGACAGTTTTAGTTTTAAGTTTAATAATAAAATTCCTCTCTCCCGTGGGCTTGGTAGCTCTTCTGCTGTGATAGTGGCGGCTATTACGGCGGCTTATGAAATAGCTCAGGTGCCTTATAAAAAAGACAAAATAATAAATATGGCTTTAAATTACGAGACTCATCCCGATAATATAACACCGGCTACTCTTGGAGGGTTTTGTGTTGCAAAAGTGAAAAAAAACAGAGTATTTTTTCTTAAAAAATTTATTCCCACAAATTTAAGAGCCGTTGTTGTTATTCCTAATAAACCTGTATCGACCGCTAAAAGCAGAAACACTTTAAAATCCCATTATCCTTTAAAAGACATTGTAACCAATATGTCTTCTACCGCTATGATAACCGCGGCTTTTTTTAGTGAAAAATTTGATATTTTAAAATATGTGGTTGAAGATAAAATACATCAGGAAAACAGAATGAAAAATATGCCCGAACTTTTCAGAGTTAGGGAAATAGCTTTAAGGGAAGGTGCTTTAATGTCCACTTTAAGCGGGAGCGGTTCTACGTTTTTTAATCTCGCCTATAAAGACGACGCATATAATATTTACAGTGCTCTTAAAGATAATTTTAAAGATTTTAATGTGAGAATTCTTTATTTTGACAATATCGGAGTAAAGGTATATAATTAATGTAAAATGGAAAACGGAAAAAAAACGCCTGTAAGAATGTGTGTGGTATGCAGAGGAAGATTTCCTCAAAAGAATTTATACAGAATGCAGTGCAAAAATTTTAGCCTTATTCCTTTTGAGGGAAAAGGTCGTAGTTTTTACATATGTGATAAATGTAAAAACTCAAAAAAAGTTTTTTCTGTTGTAGCTTATTTGTGTAAAATTTCAAAAGAGAAAGCAAAAGAGGAAATAAAAAATTTTCCGTTTTTCAATTTACATTAAACAAAAGGAGTTTACTTGAAATTAAAAATTTCAGAAGTCGCAAGAGAATTGGGGTTGAAGTCTAAAGAAGTAGTGGAAATAGCCAAAGAACTCGGAATAAAAGCAAGTATTAGAGGGGGTATTGAACCTCTTGATGCGGCTAAAATAGAAGAGTTTTTAAAAAACAAGGATTCAAAACCTGCTGAAGAGAAAAAACCGGTTAAGAAAAAAGAAGAAAAAAATGAAGAAAAGCCTAAAAGAAAAAGAAGGGCTGCGTTTGACAAACTTGTAAAAGAGACTCAAAAAGGTTTTAAAATAGTTCAAAGAAAACCGGAAGAAAAAAAAGAAGAACCTAAAAAGGAAGAAAAAAAACAAGAGAAAAAACAAGAAGATAAGCAGCCTTATAAAGAAAAAAAAGAGACTAAAAAAACAGCTAAAAAACCTGCGCCTAAAAAACATGTAGAGGAAAAAGAATTAAAAATAAATGTCGATTTGGCAGAAATGGATGTTATAGAAGAAAATCAGGTTGAGCTTTTGGATTTGTATTTCAACGATATATCTTTAAAAGATGAAGAATCGCTTGAAGAAAAAGCAAAAACCAAAACCCAGATAGAAAATAAAAAAGAAGCAAAAAAACAACAGGTTAAAAGAAGAAAACCGGCTGAAAGCGGAATTACCAAAGAAGGTGCTAAGAAGAAGAAAAAGAAAAAGAAAAAAGAAATCTCTGTGCAGGTTATCAAAATCCCTAAAGAGGTAAGAGTTTACGAGTTTGCCGAAGCTATTAACAAACCTTTGGAAGAAGTAATAGAAACGTTAAGAGAGCTTGGAGAGGAAAGAGATAAAAACGACTTTTTAGGAGAAGAATATATAGAAACGCTTGCCGAGGAATTTGGTGTCGACGTAGAAATTTACGACCCTCTTGCAGAATTTGATTATATTAAAAAATACGATGAAAAATGTCCTGAAGAGGAGTATGACACACCTCGTCCTCCTATTGTAACGATTATGGGACATGTCGACCATGGTAAAACTTCTTTGCTTGATAGGATAAGAAACTCAAGAATAGCCGCAAAAGAAGCCGGAGGAATTACTCAGCATATCGGTGCTTATATGGTTGAAAAAGACGGCCAAAAAATTACATTTATAGATACTCCAGGACATGAAGCGTTTACAGAAATGAGAGCAAGAGGTGCCCAGGTGACGGATATAGCTATTATCGTAGTGGCGGCTGATGATGGTGTTATGCCTCAAACACGAGAGGCTATCGCCCACGCTCAGGCTGCCGGCGTGCCTTTTATTATTGCTGTAAATAAAATAGATAAACCTGACGCAAATCCTGATTTAGTAAAATCCCAGCTTGCCGAAATGGGTATTATGCCTGTAGAGTGGGGAGGAGAATACGAATTTGTTCATGTATCAGCAAAAACCGGAGAGGGGATAGATGATTTGCTTGAGACTATTTTACTTCAAGCGGAAATGATGGAATTAAAAGCAAATCCTAAATGTCCTGCAAAAGCGATAGTAATCGAGAGCAGACTTGAAAAAGGAAAAGGCCCTGTTGCTACGGTTATTGTTAAAAACGGAACCCTTAAAAAACAAGACAGTTTTGTATGCGGTAAAACGTTTGGTAGGGTAAGACTTATTATAGACGACTTGGGTAAACAGAAAAAAGAGGTACTTCCGGGAGAGCCGGCGGAAATTACGGGATTTGACGAAGTTCCTATTGCCGGAGATACGTTAGTTGTGGTAGAAAGCGATAAGATAGCAAAAGAGACGGCTGAAAAATGGAAAGAATATCTTGAAATGAAAGAAAAATCAAAAACAACTAAAGCCACTCTTGAAGATTTACAAAAAATGATTCTTGAAGGTAACCTTAAAAAACTGCCTGTTATTATTAAAGCAGATACCCAGGGAAGCGTTGAAGCTATTAAAGGAAGTCTGGCTAAACTTAAAAACGAAGAAGTAAAAGTCGATATTATTCACAGCGATGTAGGAGCTATTACTGAAAATGATGTAATTTTGGCAAAAGCAAGCGAACCTCATGCTATTATCTTAGGATTTAACGTCCGTCCTACAAGCGGGGCTAAAAATAAAGCTAAACAAGAAGGTATTGAAATTAGAACGTATTCTATTATTTATGATTTGATAGACGATGTTAAAGAACTTCTCTCAGGTCTTATGACACCTAAAGTCAGAGAAGAAGTAACCGCTACCGTTGAAGTTAGAGATGTATTTAACGTACCAAAAGTCGGAACGGTTGCCGGATGTTATGTACAAGACGGTGTAGTTCACAGAGGAGATTTCGTAAGGGTTATCAGAGATGGTGTGGTTATTTATGATTCTAAGCTTGCAAGCCTTAAACGCTTTAAAGATGATGTAAAAGAAGTAGGTAAAGGTTTTGAGTGCGGTATTATGGTTGAAGGTTATAACGACGTAAAAGTCGGAGATATCTTAGAAACTTATCAAAAAATCGAAGAAAAAGCTAAATTTGAATAAAGATATTATCAGTAAAGATGTGATAAAGTCAGTCCTAAAAGAGCTTATTAATACTCTTTTAGGGCTTAAAGTTAAAAATGTAAATTTAATAGATGAAGAATTTGAGAGAATAGAATCAAGAAGAGCGGATATAGTTGCGATTGCTGATAATGATAAAGTTGTTCATATTGAAATTCAGTCTTCTTATGATAAATTAATGCCTCTTAGAATGCTTAGGTATTACACTGATATAAAAACTAGATTTATAAATTATCCTATTT
>JAMOSR010000039.1 GCA_027062985.1 Nautiliaceae bacterium | reverse complement strand
AATAAAAAGCTTGAAGTTTTAATTAATTTGAGTAAAACTTTAAGCGAACTTATTCACGAAACCCAAAAAGAAAGAGGTATGAGTGCCGGTTTTTTGGCTTCTAAAGGAAAAAAGTTTGCCGATATGCTACCCCGCCAAAGAGAGCTTACGGACGAAAAAATAAAAAAATTAGAAAAAATGCTTAAAACAATAGATTATTCGAAATTTCCACCTGAACTTAAAGAAAAAATAGAAATCTTAAACAGTTATTTGAGGAAGTTGAATGAGATGAGAAATAAGGTTTCAAATTTAGAAATCTCTTTTAAAGAAGAGGTTAAATGGTATACTTCACTGAATAAAGTTATTTTGGATATAATTTCCGTAAGTGCCAAGCTTGCTCCTGAAAAGATTATAGCCCTTGATTTGAATTCTTATACGAACTTTTTAAAAGCAAAAGAAAGGGCCGGTATTGAAAGGGCTGTTGGAAGCGTTATCTTTGGAAAAGATAAAATAACAAAACCTTTATTAATTAAATTTGTTAGATTGATTACCGAGCAAAAAACATATTTTGACGCTTTTTTGGCTACGGCTAATGATGAAATGAAAAATATGTATTTTAAAACGATAAAAAAAGAGCCTTTTATAAAAGTTGAAGCGTACAGAAGTCTTATTTTGTCAAAAGAGAGTAATTATCATGTAAATCCTGAAACATGGTTTAAAGTAATTACTCAAAAAATAAATCTTTTAAAACAGATGGATGATAAAATAGCCGAACTTATCAAAAAAGATTTAGAAACCCTTTCAAGCGATGCTTTAATTTATATTGTTTTGAGCTTTTTTACATTAGTTTTATTGATAATAATATTTCTTTCGGCTTATTTTCTTTCAAGGAGACTTGAAGAAACCGAAGAGTTTATTTATGAATTGGCAAGAAGTAAAAATCTTGCCGCTTCAATCGATGTTAATGATTTTACCGAATTTAGAGATGTAAAAGAGGCGTTAAGAAAGTTTTTAGACGTTGTAAAAGAATTTATTATTAATTCTAAACAGAGCGCTGAACAGAATAAAGTGGCTGTTGAAAAATTAAAAAAAGCTTTCAAAGATATTATTAATGCAATAATAAAACAAAATCATATTGTGGAAAACGCTTATTCAAAGGCTTCGGATTTAAGCGGAAAAATTGTAGAAGAGAGTCAAAATCTTGAAGAAATTAAAAAATTTATGCATGAAGTTTACGATGTGCTTTTAAAAACGACAGAAAGTTTTAAAGAGACGATAAGAGACATTCAAAAAAGTGCTCAGGATGAAAATGAGCTTGCTCAAAAACTTCAAACACTTTCTCAAGAAGCGGAAAACGTAAACAGTATTTTAAACGTAATAAAAGAAATATCTGACCAGACAAATCTTTTAGCGTTAAATGCTGCAATTGAAGCGGCAAGAGCGGGTGAGCATGGAAGGGGATTTGCCGTTGTGGCGGATGAGATAAGAAAGCTGGCTGAGAGGACTCAAAAAAGTCTGGTTAATATAGAATCTACGATAAATTCAGTAATTCAGGAAATAATAGATACAAGTTCTCAAATGCAGGAGAGTTCCGAGCATATAAATGAACTGTCTTTAAAAACTGAAAATTTAAAAGATGAAATAAATCTTGTTTCGGAGAAAATGAACGAAGCTATTAAGAATATCGATTTATTTGCGGAAGAGATAAATGTGATTGTAAATACTATGAAAGAATTTATAAATGATATGAAAAAAGTAGAAACAATTTCCGAAGAGAATAAACAAAAAATTATTCAAAATGAAAAAAATATAACAGATATTGAAAGATTGGCAAATAAAATCTTAGAAGAGATTAAACAGTTTAGACTTTAAAAACCAAACTTTTAAAAATTTCTCCTCTTTCCTTATAACTATTGAATTGGTCAAAACTTGCACACGCAGGGCTTAGGATTGCTACGGAATGTTTATTGTGAATTTTATCTATGGAATTTACGGCGTTTTGAACGGTTTTTGAAATTTCATAAGATATATTGTATTTTTTAGACAGGTTTTCAAAAATATCTGTATTTTCCCCTATTATAAATAGACGGATATTTAAATTTTTCATAAATTTAAAAAGCGGGCTAAAGTTTTGTCCTTTGGTGTCTCCGCCTATTATGAGATAAATTCGTTTATTTTGAAATCTTTTTAAAGCGTTTAAAGAAGCGTCGATATTTGTGGCTTTACTGTCATTTATCCATGTTCTGTTTTTTGAGTCGGTTATTTCTTCCATTTTATGAGGGTCTATTTGAAAATCTTTTAGACTTTTTTCTTTAAAATTTAAAATGTAATACACGCTTTTTGCCAAAACCTCATCAAGTAAAAAAGGAGGTTGAAAAAAGTTGTTTTTAAAGTTAAACCGTTTTATTAAATCATCTTCGTTTTTATAGGTTATTTTATAGGCTTTAGTAGGGTAGTGTTCAAACTCTTGTGGAAGAATAACAACGTCTCTTTGGGTCATTCTTTTAAGAGGGGAGAGTTTTGCTTTTACGTAATTTTCAAAATTTCCATGCCATGAAAGATGGTCTTCTTTTAAAGGGAGTATTACGAATATATCAGGTTTTGCCGTTTTTGTGTAAAAAAGTTGAAAACTGCTGGCTTCTATTATCCATATTTTTTTATTAATGTCCATATCGGCTAATGGAATTCCTATATTTCCTCCTGTATCGGAAATATCTTTTAATAAGTGATGTATCATTTGGGTGGTTGTGGTTTTTCCGTTAGTACCTGTAATCCATATTTGAAAGGGCGCTCTTTCAAAAAAATAATCAAATTCGCTTATAAGGTTTTTTGCTTTTTGTATAAGAGTATGATAAGGAGGAATTCCCGGGGATGTGATTTCAAGATAAGAGTTTTCAGGGTTAAATCGGGAGGAGGGTAAAAGGGTGTTGTCGTAAATGTCTTTTGAAATATTTTTAAAGCTGTCGTCGTATATATGCCATCCTCCCTCTTTTGCGATTGCTTTTGTAGTTATTCCGTATCCAAAGAGGCTTTTTGTCATTTTACTATTTCCTTTAAAGCTTCGCCTATATCGCTTGAGACTTTAATGTTGAAAAACGGGACTTTTCTTTTTTCAAGAGATATGTCCACAAACTGAATGTTTTTTTGTTTTTGTTTAATTTTTTCTTTAAATGCACTAAGCGTGGAAATTTCATCCACTAAAATTCCTTTGACTATACTTGCTACGTAAATTTTACCGTCCGCGTATTTTTTAAGGGTTTTTATGGATATGTTTCTGTCTTTTGCCACTGTTTTTAAGAAATTTTCATATGTGGGAAGTAAAAGGTGCTTTTTAAGATATTCTTTATCTTTTTCGTTAAATTTTCTAAACCATGAAACGGGCTGTTTATATTTTCCTATTGCTAAAGAATCTTCTTCTACGCCTATTTTATCGGCAAGTTTTTTTAATACGAAGTGAGGCATAATAACCCCGATACTTCCTACCACCGCATTTTTGTTTGCAACGATTGGTTTTATTGCGCTGATAATATAATACCCTCCGCTTGCAGCCATGCTTTCTACATAAACGTTTACTTTTTTCTTTTTATTTACGTATTTAAGATAAGCGTTGAATTCGTCGCTGGCGCTCGGACTGCCTCCTGGGGTATTAAATATCAATAAAAACTCTTTGCAGTTTTTGTCTTTTAATAAAGAATCCATTTTTTTTGTAATGGAATTTATGTAATCCACCGTAATTGTTTTATTTATGTTAATGACAGCTATGTAAGGTTTTGAGGGTTTTGTGTAAGTTGAAAAATTGTTTTTAAAAAAAGAAAAAAGAAGTATTATTTCCGCTATTATAAGCAAACTGACACCTATAAGAATTATTTTTTCTTTAAGAGCCCTTATTTTGAATATTTTAAGTTCGGCTTTTAATTTTTCGTTTTCTGTTTTAATCTCTTCCATGGTTTTCTCCTATCTTAATTTTATACTTAATATAGCGATAATGTTTGCGATTAGGGCTATAATCCAAAACCTAATAGTGATTTTGTTTTCATTCCATCCTAAAAGTTCAAAATGGTGATGTATCGGGGCCATTTTGAATATTCTTTTTCCTCTTGTTTTAAAAGAGCCCACCTGTAAAATAACCGATACTGTTTCGAGAATAAATACGAATCCTATAAGGGTTAAAAGAATTTCCGTCTTTGTCAAAACGGATATATATCCAATTGAAGCTCCGATGCTGAGACTTCCACTATCTCCCATAAATACTTCGGCCGGATTTGCGTTATACCATAAAAATCCAAGAAGACTTCCTATAAGGGCACTTGCAAAAATAGCAACCTCTCCTATACCGGCTTCGTAAGGTAAAAAAAGATATTTACTGAAAATAACGTTTCCCATAAGATATGAAAAGATAAGCAGAGTCATTAATGAAAATACGCTTGGAATGGTTGCGAGTCCGTCAAGACCGTCTGTTAGATTTACGGCATTACTCATAGCAACTATAATAAAAGACCAAAATATAACGGCAAATATTTTCATATCAAACAGGGGATATTTATAAAAAGGAATATAAAAGTTGGTATCAAAACCGTAAATATATAAACCTGCTGTTATTATAAGCGCCACTAGCCACTGAAGAGCAAATTTTTGTTTAGGCAGTAAACCGGCCTGGTTGTTTTTTTGAAGGATTTTACCAAGGTCGTCTATTATTCCTATAGTCATAAACCCTAAGGCCGTTAAAATAGCGGTAATAACGAAAAAATTATATTTTGCGCTGATAATTGTCGCTATTAGCGCTGAGACAATAAATACCACTCCTCCCATAGTTGGAGTTTTTGATTTTTGTTTATGATTTTGAGGGGCTAATTCAAAAATAGGCTGTGTTACTTTACTTTTTGCCCATTTTATAAATTTGGGCATAAAAGATATTGTCAGTATAAACGATAAAAAGAAAGCTATAATAGCCCTTACCGATATGTAATGAAAAATATTCAATCCTAATTCATGGAGATAATATAACACTTAACGGCCTTTTTTGGGTAAAATTTTAACAAAAAAAGGACTTGTTATGACATTTAGCGGAAAAAATGTTTTAATAACTGGAGCTAGCAGAGGAATAGGGGCTGAAATCGCAAAAGTTCTTGCAAAAAAAGGACTTAAAGTTTGGATAAACTATAAAAGCAGTGCCGAACTTGCCGATAAATTAAAAGAGGAAATAGAAAATGCCGGGGGAGAAGCCGCGGTTATCGGATTTGACGTAAGTAACGAAGCGGCTTTTGTCGATGCTGTTAAAACTATTGTAGACAGTGACGGAGAGCTTAGCTATCTTGTAAATAATGCCGGAATTACAAACGATAAACTTGCTATGAGAATGAGTGTTGAGGATTTTAGAAAAGTTATAGACGCTAATCTTACATCCACTTTTATAGGATGCCGCGAAGCGCTAAAAGTTATGGGCAAAAAAAGATTTGGAAGTGTAGTAAATGTGGCTAGTATTGTTGGAGAAACCGGAAATATAGGTCAGGCGAATTATGTAGCAAGTAAAGGCGGAGTAATTGCTATGACTAAAACGTTTGCTCTTGAAGGGGCTGTTAGAAATATAAGATTTAACAGCGTAACTCCGGGATTTATTGATACCGATATGACTAAAAATCTTCCTGAAAAAGTTAAAACGGAACTTTTAAATAAAATTCCTTTAAAAAGACTTGCAAAACCCGTTGAGGTTGCAAATGCAGTGGCCTTTTTATTAAGCGACGAGGCCAGTTATATTACAGGGGAAACGTTAAAAGTGAACGGCGGAATGTATATGTGATATGAATGTTAATTTTCACATTTTTATTATTTTATGCTAAAATGCTGAAATAAAAAATAAAAGGAGACAAAATGGCGTTATTTGATGAAGTAAAAGAAGTAATCGTAGAGCAGTTAAATGTTAGTCCTGAAGAAGTAAAACCGGAAGCTAAATTTGTAGAAGATTTGGGAGCTGACAGTCTTGACGTAGTAGAAATGATTATGGCTTTAGAAGAAAAATTCGAAATAGAAATTCCAGATAGCGAAGCTGAAAAAATTCAAACTGTTCAAGACGTTGTAGATTATATAGAAAAGGCGAAAAGTTAATTTTTTCGCTTTTTTGATTTCAATATGAAGATATGAGGATAAATTAGATTATCTTCATATCTTCATATTTTAAGGCATAAAGGATATTAATGAGAGTTGTTGTAACTGGTATAGGTATGATTAACTCGGTAGGGTTAACTAAAGATGAAAGCTTTAATAATATAATCGACGGGAAAACAGGAATAGATAAAATAACTCATTTTGACCCTGAAGGTTTTGCTTCTCAGATAGCCGGAGAGGTAAAAGGATTTGACCCTAAAACAGTTATGGACCCAAAAGAAGTTAAAAAAGCCGATAGATTTATTCAGCTTGGACTTGCGGCTGCAAAAGAGGCTATGGAAGATAGCGGTCTTAAAGAGTATGAGGGGGAAAAATTCGGTATTAGCGCAGCAAGCGGTATTGGCGGGCTTCCTGTAATTGAAAAAGCAAGCGTTATAGTAGAAACAAGAGGTCCTAGAAGAATATCTCCGTTTTTTATTCCGAGTGCTCTTGTGAATATGCTTGGGGGATTTACTTCAATAGAATATGGATTAAAAGGGCCTAATCTTGCAAGTGTTACGGCGTGCGCAGCGGGGACTCATGCAATTACCGAAGCTTATAAAACAATAAAAGCCGGAATGGCCGATAAGATGATGGTGGTGGCCGGGGAAGCCTGTATCTGTCCGGTGGGAGTTGGAGGATTTGCGGCTATGAAAGCCCTTTCTACCAGAAACGACGACCCAGCTCATGCCAGCAGGCCTTTTGATGCTAAAAGAGACGGATTTGTAATGGGAGAAGGGGGAGCTTGTTTGATTTTGGAAAAATATGAAGACGCAGTAAAAAGAGGGGCTAAAATTTATGCTGAAATTATAGGAGTTGGTGAAAGCGGAGATGCAAATCATATTACAACTCCTGCTCCCGGAGGTGAGGGTGCTTATAGGGCTATGAAGATGGCTTATGAAATGGCAGGACGTCCTAAAATAGATTATATTAACGCTCACGGAACATCTACTAAATACAATGATTTGTATGAAACGATGGCAATTAAGAAACTTTTCGGTTCTAAAGAAAACTGTCCTCCTGTTAGTTCTACAAAAGGGGCTACAGGACATTGTCTTGGAGCCGCAGGGACTATTGAGGCGGTTATTACCCTTATGGCGATGGAGAGAGGAATTATGCCTCCTACTATTAATTATGAAGAGCCTGATCCTGAATGTGATTTGGATTATGTGCCAAATAAAGCCAGGGAAGCTGAAATTAATGTAGCTATGAGTAACTCTTTTGGATTTGGTGGAACAAACGGAGTTGTAATATTTAAAAAAGTAAAGTAAAGGTTTATTTTGGCAGTACTTGATTTTGAAAAAAAACTCCACGAGCTGGAAGAACAAATTGACGTTGCTAAAATAAAAGGCGACACTCATGCCGTTGAAACGTTAAAAAAAGAACTTGAAAAAGAAATAAAAAAGACTTTTAAAAATTTAACCCCTTATCAAAAACTTCTTCTTGCCCGTCATCCGGACAGACCTCATGCGATAGATATTATAAAAAGAATTATGGATGAAAAATATGAACTTCACGGAGACAGGGAATTTAGGGATGATGAGTCTATAATCTGTTTTATAGGTAAAATAGGCGATGAAAAATGTGTGGTTATAGGGGAAGAAAAAGGAAGAAACACTAAAGAGAAAATTAAAAGAAATTTCGGTATGCCTCATCCGGAAGGTTATAGAAAAGCCCTTCGTGTAGCAAAACTTGCAGAAAAATTTGATTTGCCTATTCTTTTTTTAGTTGATACTCCGGGGGCTTTTCCTGGGATTGGAGCTGAAGAGAGAGGGCAGAGTGAAGCAATTGCCAGAAATCTTTTTGAACTCTCTAGAATAAAAACCCCTACTGTTTCAATCGTAATAGGAGAGGGAGGAAGCGGGGGAGCGTTGGCTATAGGTGTGGCCGACAAACTTGCTATGCTGAAATATTCTGTATTTAGCGTTATTTCTCCGGAAGGTTGTGCGGCTATTTTATGGGGTGATAACTCAAAAGTCGAAACGGCTACCAAAGCGTTAAAAATCTCCGCTGAAGAGCTTAAAGAATTAGGGCTTATTGATGATATTATAGAAGAACCTGTAATGGGAGCTCATAAAGACTATGATTTAACAGCTGAAAATATTAAAAAATATTTTTTAGAGCAGGTAAATAAGCTTAAAAACCTTTCTAAAGAGGAACTTCTTCAAAAAAGATTTGAAAAGTATCTCAATTACGGAAGCTTTAACGAATAAGCTTCTTTTTTTGTTCTTTATAAAAAGTGACGGAGGTGTAATTTTTATTTTAGTGAACGAAAATCATAAAACTTGACTTTTTTTCACTAAAAAAGATATAATTTTAAAAAATTAACAAAAAGGAGAAAAAATGCCAAGAGTTGTTGGATTTAAAAAATTAGAGGCTGTATTTAGAAAAGCGGCAGGAATTGATTTAGATAAATCAAAAGCAGACGAAATTATCGATATTATTGAAAAAAAATTTCATGATATGCTACTTGTAGCTGTAGAAAAAGCAGGATACAACGGAAGAGATGTGATTATGGAACCGGATATGCCTGTGACAAAAGGTTTTGAAGAGTCTTTAAGACAGTTTAGAGAGCTTGAAGAAGAAGTGGATATTCAAGACGTATTACAATTTTTAGAGCAAGTGCCACCGCTAAAATATCCAATCAGTGCAGAGCTTGAAGAAAAACTTCCAGAATATATCGGGGCTTTAATGTTAATTATTGCAAGAGTATTAAAAGAAATCGGAGCCGGTAGAAAACCTTCAAAAGATGATATTGAAAGAACAAGAAGAATTTTAGACCTTACTCTTTAATTCTTCTTTTTTTCTTTTTAATTTATACAGTGACTGACACAATCTATTAATAAAAAGAAGATGGAGAGTTATTTTTTTGTTCTCTCCATCTCTTTTGCCAAATACTTTGCCGTATAGCTTACATCTTTATATTTTTCAATTATCTCTTTTACGCTTCCTGTTGCTATTACCTTACCGCCGCCACTGCCGCCTTCAGGTCCCATATCGATGATGTAGTCTGCGTTTTTGATAAAATCAAGATTATGTTCAATAACTATAACGCTATTTCCCAAATCTACCAGATGTTGTAATACTTTCATAAGATTGTCAATGTCTTTGAAATGAAGGCCCGTTGTAGGTTCGTCCAAAA
>JAMOSR010000038.1 GCA_027062985.1 Nautiliaceae bacterium | reverse complement strand
TAAAAAATGAAAACCTATGCGGAGAGTTAAAAGAAGAATTTACAATAATAGCAGACAGTAATTACACCATTTCCCCATTATCCCTAAAAGAATTCAACGGCAGCGTTACCAAAACAATTTCAACAAAACCCATAAAAGTTTACGTTAAAAACCCACACCCTCAGAAAATCTCTCCTGTTAACAAAACCGATAATAAACCAAATACAAAACCCCTCTCATCGGATAAGAATGTTTTATATATAATTTTAGCCCTCACAGGCGGCATAGCGGTAGGAGTGTTTAGCACTTTGCTCATTTTAAGAAAAAAAAGAAAAGAACCAACCCTGATAACTAAAATAAAAAAAGCTTCTCAAAAAGAGCTTTTTAATCTTTTAATACCTTACGGAGAACATCCTGAAATTAAAAAAACTCTTACTAAACTTGAAGAAAATATCTATAAAAACGCCAACCATAAAATAGACAAAAAGAAGATTATAAAAATAATAAAATCTATTTCAGATTAAGCCACTCTTCTTTTTTTGGCTGAAGCTCTTCCATAATCTGCTGTGTTTTATGACATTTTGTACAGGTTTTTAACTTTTGATGGTCGGGAATTGGGGTATTTATGAGTTTTTCCCTGCTGTGACACTCAAAACAGTCCGCTCCGCATTTATCGGATGCTTTTGAGGGATGGGATTTATGACATTTTGTACAGTCTTTTAAAAAAGCATGCTCTTTATAATATTTATTATGAGAATTATAAAGGTTTTTTAATTTAGGGTGACAAACAATACAGTCGCTCTCACACGAAAAAGCTATAACCGCACTTAAAAACAGTATAGTTTTTTTCATCTGCAGCCTTTATAATTTTTGATACACTCCTCTTTTAAACAGTGTCTTGGCGTTTTTCCGCTTAGAAAATCAAACAGATTATCAAGGGAAATTTGCATAATTCTTCTTAGGGCTTCTTTTGTATAATAAGCCATATGAGGGGTTGCAATAATATTTTCTTTTTTTGCCAAATCCCAATCGGGCAGCACGTCAGCGGCTATTATCCCATCAAATTTTTCGTAAACTTCGCGGCTTATAATCTCGGCCCTCGCGGGATTTATTATTATTTTTCCTCTTAAATGTTTTATATTTTCACAATTTATAAGATTTTTTGTCTGAGGCGTTAAAGGCAGGGCAATAAACAAAAAATCACTGTTTTCAAGCACTTCTTCCAATACCGGCGTCTGCTTTACATCCAACTCTTTTTTATGTCTGCTAAAACCTATAACGTTTGCCCCAAAACCTTTTGCTATTTTTACAATCTGAGTCCCAATTGTCCCAAGACCCAAAACCCCGATTGTTTTACCCTCAATCTCAATACCTTTTAAATCCTTGTAAAAAAGATTGCCTTCTTTTACCCTGTTAATAGCGATATAAAGTTTTCTTATAGCTTCAAGCAACAGTCCAAAAGAAAATTCCCCAACGGCAGGTCCCGCATACCCCTGGACATTGCTTACGATTATTCCCCTTTTATAACATTCTACCAAATCGATATGGTCATATCCGGTTGAGCGGGTTTGAATGTATTTGAGATTCGGCAGTTTATCAAGTATTTCAGCAGTAATTTTTGAGTTTATAAAAACAGATATTGCCTCATAATCGGCAGGCAGTTTATGTTCATTTACCGTTTCTTCAAAAAAATAAACTTCGGCATCAATATTTTTTAAATTTTTCTCAAAAAACTCTTTTTCTTCTTCTTTAATTTCAAAAAAAGCTATTTTCATATTCCCCTCCTTGAATAATTATTCATTATTATACATTTAAAAAGAGGGGAAAGTCAATCACTTTTTATTCAGTACCTTTATTCAGTGCTCTCTTTTGCCCTAGCCGCAGCTTTTTGAGCTCTTTTAGCTTTTTTGTAAGCTTTATATTACTCTTTCGTTTTAATATTAAGTTCTTCTATCTCTCTCCATTTTATTTCAACTTCTTTTGGATTATCAATTTTATTAATAAAGTATCCCAGTTCTTTCCCCTTTGGAACATTTCTGCCAAGCGGAGGAGTTCTTGTTTCCACCTGTACCAGACATCCTTCATCCGCTTTAGGACACTCCCTTACACACGCACCGCAGTAAATACAAAGATAAGGATTATAGTTATACTCTTTTTTACCGCTTTCATAATCCA
>JAMOSR010000037.1 GCA_027062985.1 Nautiliaceae bacterium | reverse complement strand
GATAAAGAAATTTGGGATTATATAAAAATAAGGAGAAACAATGGCTGATATTTTAAAAATAGGAAAATACGAATTTACCAGTAGACTTATAGTGGGAAGCGGAAAATATCCGGATTTTCAAACTACAAGAGATGCTACGCTTGCAAGCGGAGCCGAAATGATAACGGTAGCGGTTAGAAGAGTAAATATTTTAGACCCTAATGAAGAAAATCTTATGGATTATTTTAAAGATACCGATGTTCAAATATTGCCAAATTCAGCAGGATGTACAACGGCTGAAGAGGCTATTACTCTTTTTAGATTGGTAAAAGAGGCTACAGGAATAGATATTATTAAACTTGAAGTAATAGGGGATACAAAAAAAACTCTTTATCCTGATGTACTAGAGACGTTAAAAGCATGTGAGGTTTTGGCTAAAGAGGATTTTACTGTTATGGCTTATACAAATGACGACCCTATTATGGCTAAAAGGCTTGAAGACGCGGGAGCTGCTGCTGTTATGCCTTTAGCGGCACCTATTGGAAGTGGACTTGGAATTCAAAACAGATATAACGTTGTATTTGTTAAAGATGCCGTAAACGTTCCCGTTATAGTAGATGCTGGTATCGGTACGGCAAGTGACGCAGCTGTGGCTATGGAGCTTGGAGCGGATGGAGTTCTTACGAATACTGCAATAGCCCAGGCAAAAGACCCTATAAGAATGGCTGAAGCTATGAAATATGCGGTAATTGCCGGAAGAGAAGCTTACAAGGCCGGAAGAATTCCAAAAAAACCTTACGCTACAGCAAGTTCTCCTTTAGAGGGACTTATAGAATTTTGATTTTTAAATTTATAGCTCTTCTCCTTTTTTTATACATTGCGGGAGGAGCTTATCTCTATTTTATTCAGGATAAAAAAGTCTTTCAAAAACAGTATGCAAAAGAATATTCACCAAAAATTGCTAAAAAAATTTTTTTTATTACAAGTGATGGTATAAAGCTTGAGGGAGCTTATCTTGAAAATAGAAAAGATGCTCCTTTAGTGTTATATTTTGGTGGGAATGCTAATAATGTAATCGAGTTTATAGATAATATTGCCCCGAAACTTAAAAATTATAATTTTTTAGGATTTAATTATCCGGGATATGCGGGTAGCGAGGGAAAACCATGTGAAGAATGTATTTTAAAATACGCTCTTGAAATATATGATAAATATAATCCTGACTTTATTATAGGAAGAAGTCTTGGTACGGCTGTTGCAAGTTATGTGGCTTCTAAAAGAAGCGTGAAGGGAGTAATACTTATAACTCCTTTTGATAGTATAGAAAATATAGCTAAAAAGAAATATCCTATTTATCCTATATCTTTTTTACTTAAATATAAATTTAAAGAATATAAATTTATTTCAAATACTAAAGTGCCCGTTATTGTTATTGCTTTAAAAAATGATGATGTTATTCCGGATGACTCTTTAAAAAATTTACTAAAACATATAAAAAATTTAAAAAAACTATTTTTAATAGAAGGTGTAAAACACGGGTTTATTTATGAACATTCTCAAATTATTAATGTAATAAATAAATCTTTAGAAAAATTAAAAGGATTATAAAAATTTAATATCAAATCTCTTGACATTAAAAAATTTTTTTCTTATAATTTCAATCCACAAAGCAATGTAACGGAGTGTAGCGCAGTTTGGTTAGCGCACCTGGTTTGGGACCAGGGGGTCGGGGGTTCGAGTCCCTCCACTCCGACCATTTTATTTACCCACTATAAGTGAGAAGCTTAAGAGCTACCCACTTGTGGTGGGTGTAGCTCAGGTGGTTAGAGCGCCAGGTTGTGGCCCTGGAGGTCGCCGGTTCAAGTCCGGTCATCCACCCCATTGTTCTATCGAGTTGAGCGTCCGTAGCTCAATTGGATAGAGCAACGGACTTCGGATCCGTAGGTTGTAGGTTCGAGTCCTACCGGACGCGCCAACGCTAAAAGCTCTAAATATGCGCCCTTAGCTCAGCTGGATAGAGCAACGGCCTTCTAAGCCGTAGGTCGCAGGTTCGAGTCCTGCAGGGCGTACCACTTTTATCATAATTTTCTCCTAATTGCGGGAGTGGCGGAACTGGCAGACGCGCCAGACTTAGGATCTGGTGCCGCAAGGCGTGGAGGTTCGAGTCCTCTCTCCCGCACCA
>JAMOSR010000036.1 GCA_027062985.1 Nautiliaceae bacterium | reverse complement strand
GAATACAATCGGCAATCCGCTCTCTTTTGCTCTGTTTACCGCAAGCTTAATCCAGTCTGTAATAGCTTCTTCTTTTGCAGTATATGCTCTCCAGATATCGCCTTTATCAGTTTCAAACTCCATTAATACTTCGTTATTTTCAGTATCAACTACTCTAATTATACCATCTTCTGGCGGGAAAAATGTTTTATCGTGACTTCCGTACTCTTCCGCTTTTTTAGCCATAAGACCCACGTTTTGAACTGTTCCCACTTTTGTAGGGTCAAACTGTCCGTTTTTAACGATATCCGCTACAATTTCTTTATACATTCTTGCATATGTTCTGTCAGGAACTGTAATTACCAAGTCTTCAACCTCACCTTGAGGACCCCAACCTTTTAACCCGTTTTTAATTGTAGCAGGAATTGACGCGTCAATAATTACATCATTTGGTCTGTGAAGGTTTGTAACACCTTTGTCGCTATCTACCATATAAAGTCTTGGTCTTTTTGCATAGATTTCTTCAATTGTCTTTTTAATTTCAGCCTGTTTATCTTCTGGTAATTTTGAAAGTTTAGCTTCAAGGTCACTAAATCCGTTATTCGGATTAAATCCAATCTCTTCAAGTTCTTTTCCAAATTTATCAAAAAGTTCTTTGTAATATACTCTAATTGCATCCCCAAACATTACAGGGTCGCTTACTTTCATCATTGTAGCTTTTAGGTGTAAGCTAAACAGAATATCTTTTTCTTTTGCATCTTCAATTGTTTTTTCATAAAAATCTCTTAGAGTTTTTCTGTTAAGAAAAGTTCCTGAAAATACTTCACCTTCATCAAGTTCTACTTCTTTAAATACTTTTTTAGTTCCGTTTTTACCTTCAAACTCAATTGCAACAGTCATTTTTTTAGGTGCAATAAAGCTTTGTTCGTTTTGATAAAAATCGTTTTTTTCCATATGAGCAACATAAGATTTACTTTCACTACTTACGTCTTTCATGCTGTGCGGATGCATTTTTGCATACTCTTTTACAGGCTCGGCAAGTCTTCTGTCTGAGTTTCCTTGTCTAAGAACCGGGTTTACGTTACTTCCTACACATTTCATATATTTTAGTCTGATTTTCTCTTCTTCGGCGTTTTGAGGCTCTTCAGGGAAATCAGGTAGCGGATAACCTTGAGATTGAAGTTCTTTAACTGCAGCTTTTAGCTGTGGAACTGAAGCTGAAATGTTTGGAAGTTTAATAATATTTGCTTCAGGTTTATTTACAAGTTCGCCAAGATAAGCAAGTTCATCCGGCTGTCTTAGGTTTTCTGGTAACATATCTGAAAATTCAGCAATTATTCTTCCTGCAAGAGAAATGTCTCTTAGCTCCCAGTTAATATCTGCATCTTTTGTAAATGCTTCCATAATAGGAAGTAAGCTAAATGTTGCAAGATAAGGCGCTTCATCAATTTTTGTCCATACGATTGTCGGCTGTGCCATACACTCTCCTTTTTTTGGTTTTTTAAATTTTACCTTTTTTTATACAAAAAGTAACAATTTTTTAATTTAATCTAATAAAAGTGTTACTAAACGTAAACCCTATTTTCTAGAACATCTTCTAATATTTTTAATATGCCCTTTATAAGTAACTGCAAACCTATGGGTTTTACCACATTTTACAAAATAGAGATATTTCACTTTAGCCGGAAAAAAAGCGGCTTTAATGGCTTCTTTACTTACAATACATACAGGCTCCGGAGGTAAACCGAAATATTTATAAGTATTAAATCTACTGTTATCATGTCTTAATCTTGAAGGGGTTATCTTTGTATGAGAATATTTACCGTAATTTAAAGCCCCATCCAGTTGAAGTTTCATATGTTTTTGCAGTCTATTGTTTATAACAGCCGAGATATAAGGCATTTCTTTGACATTTGCCGCTTCTTTTTGAATTAAGGAAGCTATAATAAGTTTAGTTTTATATTGAGGATAATTCCATACTCCTAAAAACTTTTTACTTATCTGTCTGTGCCATCTTAAAGAAATATCATAAAGATATTGACATACCCTTTTCCTTTCCATTCCTATAGGTAAAAAATACGTATCCGGTTTTATAAAACCTTCCTCTATATTACAATAAAAATTTTTAATTTTAAGTTTTTTACCTATCTGTTTATAAATAAAATAATTCGTTTCTCCGGGAATTGCAATAATTTTCACTATTGCGGCTTTAGAATGGGTCAATTTTCTTAAAAAATCAAGCTTTGTCATTGTAGTGCTTTTTAAATCTATCCACCCGGCCTGAGGATAACCAAACAGCCTTATGAAAAAAAAATCTGCCATATTTATATCCAAACCGTTTTTTTGCAAGGTTTTTATTGTATAATTTGTATTACCGGAAGGAACATAAACAACTCTTGAAGTTTTTACCTCTCTGGTAAGATAAAAAAGGATAAAGATTATGAAAATTAAAAGAACTTCTATTACGGCTATAATTTTTGTAATTTTATATTTCTCTTTCATAGTTTTTATATCCTTATTTCATGGTCTAAACTTTTATAATCTAAAATTAAATAATCTAAAGATACAACATTTTTTTATAAAAATTCATAAAAAAATAATTATAAAAGCCAACGGCATTCGAATAATACCACAACAATCAATAAAAAAAGACATTACAACCTTTCATAAAAGACTACATTCCGTTAAATGGCTTATGAATTTCATTGAAAAAATAGATGCCAAAGACTTTCAATATAAAGATATAAAAATACCGGAAATTTATTTTACTCAAAAAACATTATTTATAAATTCAAATCTTTTTTATTTAAAAGGAAAAATAAAGCCTTACAGAAAATATCTGATTTTAAACAATTTTAATATTAAATATGAAAATATAAACATAAAAGACTTAAATGGAAAAATAAATTTTGAAGATATAATATCTTTTAATTTAACAGCATATATAAATGGAAAAAATAAAATAAATTTAAAAGGGGAACTTAACGATAAAGATATACTAACAGCTATTGTTTCTTCAAAAAAATTATCTACCAATTATAAAGATTTTAAGATAGATATTTCGAAATTTATTCTTTCCTTATATGCAGATTTAAAATACAAAAATATATCCGCAAGCGCAAAAGGGGATGAATTATTTATAAAAAACAAAAAAGATTTTATAAAATTAAATTCCGTTAAAATAGATTTAACCAATAAAAAAGCAATTTTCAACATATTAAAAGCAAAAGGAGAATATAAAAAAATAAAAGCTTACACAGATTTTCTTAAAGGCACATATTTTCTAAAAGAAAAATTATTAATAATTTCAAAAAACAATAAAATAAATCTACATTATCAGGACATTAACGCCACCTTATTTGAAAACGAAATCGTTTTTAAAAACAAACACAATCTAAATTTTTCTTCAAAAAAAATAACCCTTATCAAAAAAGACATTTATGCTAAAGCCGATAATGCATTTCTGATGGTGTTTGACGATTTTATAACCTATAAAATCAATAACAACATAATAAAAAACGCTTTTTTAAAAATAATAATACCTACCATTTATGGAAAATATAATTTAATTTCCATACCTACAATAAAAATAAAATATAAAAACTTAAATCCTTCAGTCCAAAACATCTTAATAAACACCAAAACAAAAAAAGCGGTAATAGAAACTATAAAAATTAAATCTTTTACATTTACCCCGACTTTTATAGATTTAAACGGCTCCGTTTTAAATGTCCGCTCTTCAAGCAATTCCGTCAAAATAAATAATGATTTAAAACAGATTTTAAAAGAATTCAACATATCCCTGCCCTTACAACAACTGAGAGGTAAAAATCATATATATTTAAATGCTTCTATTGATATAGATAAAAAAATTTTTCATATTAAACACCAAATAAATTCCAAAAACTCATTATTTAAATACGAAAACTCAATTTTCGGATACAACAAGCTACAAGAAAAAGGGAAAGATTTAAATTTTTCCGTAAAATTAAAAGATTTAAATTCATCTTTTGACATAGGAGAAATCATTTTGGATTCAAATCTAACTATAAACCCTCAATTTTTAAACTCTTTTACAAAAATAAAAACATTTAAAATTTTAAATTTAGTTAATATAAAAAATTTTAACGAAAAAATAGTAATTGATTTCAAAAACCATTTTCTATATCTTTTAAACTCCACAGTGATGGCAGATTTAAAAAACTTAGATATCTATGTTTATTCAATTAAAAAGTTTATAAAATATACTCCTTTTTCTTTTTTGAAAGACGGAGATGTATATATTCACATATTAAAAAATCAAACTTTATTAATAACAAAAGCAATTCTAAAAAAACCTTTATTATTAAACAAAAAAAATCCTAACTGCATAGACGCTAAAGTGGAAATTGATAAAGATACAATAAAAATAAGCAACAATAATATAAAAGTAACAATAACAAATTTAAATCATTTAAAAGCTGACATTAAAAATGTGGATATAAACATAGAAACCCTTTTAGAAATAATAGATACCGTGGATAACTTAATCCCTAAATCCAAATATCAAACTTCAGATACAAACTTTTATGCAATAGTAAATTCAACAAATACCAATTTAATTTATAAAAATCATAAATTTTTATCTCAAAAAGCAACATTAGAATATAATGATACATTGAAATTCACCTCCAAATATAAAAAAAGTTCCTTAGAGGCTCTTACCAAAGACAATATTTTGACAATAACAGGATATCACTATCAAAAAGAAGAATTAAGCGCTCTTTTAGAGTTTTTTAATTCATTTAAAGAAATAGACTTAGATTTTAAAATCATTAAACCTCAGCCGGATCTTTATATAGGATATATTAAAATAAATCATGCAATTAACGAAAATTTAAAAGCTCTTAATAATCTAATAGCATTTTTAAACACAGTACCTTCTTTATTATCCTTAAAATCTCCAGGTTTTTCCTCAAAAGGATACAAGATAAAATATGGATATATAAAATACGTACTTTATAACAACATATTATATTTTGACAGTATAAAAATAATAGGAAAAAACATTGACTTTAAAGGAAAGGGAACAATTAATCTAGAAACTAACGAAATTATGTTAAAACTACAGGCAACATTAAAAATGAAATATAAAAAAATACCTATTGTAGGTAAAGGAATAAGCCACATACTTTTTGGAAAAGACGGGAATATAAACGTAAAGCTAATTGTAAAAGGAGATTTAAACAATCCAAAAGTCTCTTCAGATATAGGAAAAGATATTATTTTAAGCCCTTTTAATATTTTTAAAAGGACATTAACTCTTCCTTTTAATTTATTTTAATACCTAAAGAGGATTTAAAATTACTCCTCTTTAGTTTCAGGAACTAAAATTAATTGATAATTTTCTTTTTTTATTACCACGCTTCTATTTCGTGGAATTTGTCCCTGCTGTCTTTTAAGAGCATCTATTTCTTTTTGAAGTCTCTCTATCTCCTCTTTAAGCTGAAGAATAATTTCAACTCCTGCCAAATTAACACCTAAATCTCTAACTAAAGATAATATAAGTTTGAGTCTGTCTATATCTCTTTGAGAATAAAGCCTCATCTTACCTTCTGTTCGGCTTGGTTTAATTAAACCTTCTCTTTCATATTGTCTCAATGTCTGTGGATGGATATTTAATATTTTACTCACCACACTTATTAAATATACAGGTTCATCATAACTATACATATCATCCTCCTTTCTCCTGCCTACGCAGGAAATTAAAATTATGACGGAAGTTTCTCTTCCATCATTTTAGCGAGTTCAGGATCAAGCTCTTCTACTTTTGGGAGTATAGGTCTCAATTCGAGATATAAATCTCCTCCTTTAACTCCGTATCCTCTAACTCTAAGCTTTTGACAGCATTTTGAATTTTTAGGAACTTTTACATTTATATGCCCCTTAAAAGTGTCAACTCCAATTTTACCGCCAAACATCATAGTTTTTAAAGGAACGTCTATTTTTTTATATAAATCATCCCCTTTTCTTTCCCACTCATTGCTTGGCATTACATCTATTTCCAGAATCAAATCACCTCTATGTCCTTGAAATGTTTTACCTTTACCTCTAATTCTAAGTTTCTGACCGGATTTAATTCCTTCAGGAATTTTTATTTTTATAGTCTCTCCGTTATAATTTATAGGATAAACTCCTCCGGTTACTGCAATATCAAACGGAATCTGAATTCTTGCATGAACGTCTAAATCAGGAGCAAAACCTCCTCCGAATCCAAATTCGTCAAAACCACCAAAACCGCCAAAACCGCTACGAGAACGGCCAAAACCTCCCCCAAAAATAGACGAAAGTATTTCTTCAAGGTCTATATCTTTATGTTGTCTATAAAAATCTTGGAAGTTTTGACCGTTAAACATCGTATCACCCATTTGGTCATACTGTTTTCTTTTTTCAGGATCTCCTAAAATCTCATAAGCAGTATTGATTTCTTTAAATTTTTCTTCACATTCAGGTTTTTTACATATATCCGGATGATATTTTCTTGCAAGCTTTCTATAAGCTTTTTTTATTTCATCTTGCGTAGCATTTTCACTAACGCCTAACACCTCATATAAACTTTTTGACATTTCCCCTCCTTAACATAAACTACACCTCACTTTTAATAAGCGTATTATACAATAAAATTGAGTAAAAATCAATCAATTTAATTAATTTAAAAAATATAAGAAAATAGAAAAAGAAAATTAAAGAAATTTTTGAAGAGATTCTGTAAGAATATTTTTAATATTTTCTAAATCTTTCTCATCAGTGGCTTCAAAACGGGTAACTAATACCGGAGTTGTATTACTTGCCCTAACAAGCCCCCAACCGTTTTCAAAAATCACCCTAACTCCATCTACATCTACTATTTTTTTAATACCTAAATTTTCTTTATTTTTATTTAAATATTTTTTTAAATTTTCTATAATTTTAAACTTTTTATCTTCTGTTGTTTTTATTTTTATTTCATCTGTATTATATACTTTAGGCAGTTTTTCAAATTCTTCTTTAAAATTAAATCCGTTTTTTATAAGTTCCATTATTCTAAAGGTAACATAAATAGCGTCATCTATTCCAAAATATCTGTCATTAAAGAAAATATGTCCGCTAACTTCTGCAGCCAAATCACAGTTTTCTTTTTTTAACAGGGTTTTAAGATTGCTATGTCCTGTTTTATACATAATAGCCCGTCCGAATTTATTTATTTCATCATACATAACCTGTGTTGCTTTTACTTCACTAATTACACATGGATTTTTCATATTTTTAGCAAAAAAGAAAGCCAATATATCACCTTTATAGTTATAATATTTATCCAAAAAAGCAATTCTATCGGCATCCCCGTCAAAAGCAAAAGCATAATCTCTTCCCTGTTTTAAAGCATCTTTTACCCATGCAAGATTCTCTTCTTCGGTTGGGTCTGGGTGGTGATTTGGAAAAGTCCCATCAGGTTCTTCAAAAAATATTTCGTAATTCTTTATCCCTATTTTTTCTAAAATATCTCTTAAAACTACTCCAGCTACCCCGTTTCCACAGTCAAATACGGCATTTAAATCAAGTCCTTTTAAATGAGAAAACTGGTTACTTATATAGTCTATATAATCTTCTTTTAAATTATATTTAATAACTTCCGTATTATCTTCTATTGAAACGTTACTGTTTATTACTTCATCTCCTAAGGCATAAATATCTTTTCCGTAAAACGGAAGCTTGTTTATCGTAATTTTAAATCCGTTATATTCAGGAGGATTATGAGAGCCGGTAATTTGAATACTGCCCCCAATTTCAACCTTTCCAATACCATCAATACATAACGGTCTGAAATTGGCAAAATAATTAGCTCCGGTAGGTAACATCCCGCCGCTTATTACTTTTTTGCCGGCTTTATTAAGTCCGCTTACAAGCCAATTATGAAGAATTGGAGAATGTTTTCTTGCGTCATAACTTACAAAAACGTAATTTCCGTCAATCTTTTTACCAAGATAAAATCCTATTTTTTTAACTATCTCTTCTTTTAAATCTTTATCAAATATTCCCCTGATATCATATTCCCTAAAAATGTGTTTCATTTTTCCCCTTTTTTATAATGTAACCACCACATTAAAGCAAATTTAGCTCCCGGTGTTATAACTTTATTCTCATCAAAAATAAATTTTTCCACATTATCTTTTTTAATTTCAACTATTTCTATATCTTCATCATCAATTCCACCACCATCATGTACTTTATCATTTTGCGTAACCTCAACATAATATACAGTCTGATTTGCCGCATTTGTCCCGACACTCGCCCAGGTTGATGTTATTTTTTTGATTCTTTCACTCTCAACATCATACCCGCACTCCTCTAAAACCTCTTCTCTTGCTATTTCTATAGAACACTTATCCTTATCACAAAGCCCGGCACACAGCTCATAAGTATAACCGTCTCTGTTTTTAAGAAAAACAGGCAATCTAAACTGTTTTACTAAAACAACAGATTCTAAATCCCTATCATAAATTAATATAGCGACACTGTCCATAGAAGTACAAACTTCCCAACGCCTCTTTTTGCCTTTATAATTAAAAAAAACTTCTTTTAAAGTTAAAAATTTACCACGACATAATTCATTAATTTTCTCAATTTTAATCATTAAAGAACCTTTTTTCTTCTCTTATTTTAGGCGTAAATTCACAATCAACCATAACTGCAAAATTAAAAGGTTTATTTAAAAGCGTTTTGTTAGAGTTATTAATAAAAACTGTTTTTGCATATTTTGTATTCTCTATAATATAATTAAGCTCGTCAAAGAAAAACTTATCGTTTTTTATCCCGGTTATCACAACCTTTTCACTTTTTCCAAACTCCACTTCCTCAAACAGAGCATTTATAAAAACAGGTTTAAATCTCTCTATTTCAAAGTCCAATGTATATTTTAAATCATAAGTATCAAAAAAATTTAAAGCTTTTGCAAAAAAATTTTTATACACAAAAGGTATTTTAATCTCTTCTTGATTAAACTCACACCTAAAAAGCCCTTTTTGAATAAGCTTGATATTTTTGGATTTTAAATCTACAATATTGGCAAAAATTTCTTTAAATTTTTTATTATCAGTTAAAATATATTTTTCCCTCAGATTGATAGCTTTAAAAAAATCTTCATCGTTTTTTAAAACAATTACTTTTTTTTCCAAATTCATTTTTTTTATAATTGATAAAGTAATTTCATCCGTAAAATAGATTTGATTTGTAATATTTTCATATTTAAATATATTAAAAAGAGCTTTTTTTACGTTTTCTACTTTTATCCAGGCTATTTCCTTATCCAAGATAGAAATATCTTTATCCGCTATAATAGCATAAGCTCCATTTTTTATAGCCTGAGGAATATCAGAAATTTTTTTAACAAAAAAACAGCTTCCCCTGTTAACATCCTCAACATCATCAGTAAAATGAACAACTTCACTGATATAAGGAGAGTTTAATAACTCTCCTCCGATTAAGTTAACTAAGGTTTCTATTTTCATTTAATAGGAGTTCCTGTCTTTTTAGGTTTTTCAGGTCTAATTAAAGCTAGCCCTTCATCATCTTTTGCGGCAAGAAGCATTCCTTCACTCACCATCCCCATAAGTTTTGCAGGTTTTAGATTACTTACCACACACACCTGCGTTCCTTCAAGTTCTTCTGGTTTATAATATTCTTTAA
>JAMOSR010000035.1 GCA_027062985.1 Nautiliaceae bacterium | reverse complement strand
GATTCTATAAAATCAAAATCTTTTTGTTTTAATTTAGGATAAACTTTTTGCTGGTCTTCGTCAAGCTGGACTTTTCTTCCCCAGTATTTTCTTATGTGCTTATATTCATGGTTGCCCATAATGGTAAAAATTTTGTTTTTTTGGGCGTAACGCAGGGCTTCTACAGGATATGGGCCTTTATCTAAAATATCTCCTACGCTTATTTCCCATGAATTTTTCGGAATCAGTTTTCTAAGCTCTTCCCATTCTTCAAGACATCCGTGGACATCTCCGTATATAACATATCGCATAATTTTTCCTTTGCAGCATATCCTCTGATTTTCGGCGGAATTTTGTTGGTTCTGAAAAACTCTTTTTGTTCCTTTGATAAAGGAATTTTAACATATGGGGATATAAATATATTGGTTTTATTTGAGTCTATGGCTATTTTACCCTGGACTACGCAGTTAAAATCAGTTCTTAAAATTTCATCTTTTTGGGCTTTTGTAGGTAAAATTCCCAATCTTTTTAGAATTAAGTCAATCTTTTTTATGTCTTTTTGAGGAATGGATTTTTTGAAAAAGTATAAATCTTTTATCTTGTGCCAGTCGTAATCGACCAAAAGTTTTTTATCTTCTTCTAAAAATTCAAAACTTTTTTTAACCCCGTTTTCAAACAGTTCGATAAATTTGTCGGAAAATTCATGTCTTATGAGATTTCTTTTATATTTTTTATCAAAATTACTTTCGTCTATAAAATAATTAATGTTACGTTTATGTAAAAAATTTATAATTTCTTTACGAGATACATTATAAAAAGGCCTGTATATTTTATAAAATTCTCTCTCCTCCCATTTTTCCATACTTATCAGTTCTTTAAGTCCTGCACCTTTGCCAAACTGCATTAAAAACCATTCAAATCTGTCGTTTAACTGATGGGCTAAAATAAGAGTGTCATATCCGTGTTTTTTTATAATTTCTTCAAAAAATCCGTATCTGCAGTCTCTTGCTTTTTTTTCACTGAATTTATTTAGTTTGCAGTCCTTGATAAATATTTTTTTATTATATTTTTTTGCGAGCGTTTTAGCATATTCAACTTCTTCATGGCTCGTTTGGCGGGTATGGTAATTTACTGTTGCCAAATCAAAAGGAATATTTTTTTCAAGAAGCCAGAAAAAAAGAGCGCTTGAATCAACCCCTCCTGAAAAAGCTAAAAGATTTTTAGCCAATTATTTTTCCTATTAACTGGTTTTTTGCAAGTTCGGTTATTTTTACTTTATATAAATTTCCAACGTTAAGATTTTCAATTTCGCTTTCATTAACTAAAATATCCCCGTCAACTTCAGGAGTCCAGAGTTTAGGGCGTACCGAATAAAAAAGCCCGTCATCCGTTAGTCCGTCCATGTAGCATTCGCAGGTTTTATCTAGATATTTTTTAAGCGACTCTATAGTTGTTTTTTGAACGGTTTTTTCCATCTCTTTTACCCTTGCCTCTATAACGGCATCGGGAAGTTTGTCTTTTCTTTTAAAAGCGGCGGTGTCTTCTTCGTCCGAATAGGCAAATACGTTTACCCTGTCAAATTTGTACTCTTCCAAAAATTTTCTGAGTTCTTCAAAATCTTCATGAGTTTCTCCCGGATGTCCTACAATTACGGAAGTTCTTACAAAACTGAAATCTTTTCTCATTTCATCTAAAAGTTTTTTTAATTTTTCTACGCTTCCTCCGCGACGCATAATTTTAAGCATTCTTGGAGTGATGTGCTGTATCGGCATATCAAAATAGTTTTGAACGTTTTTTGATTGTAATATTTTTCTTATAAGTCTTTTTGTAGTGGTGGCCGGATAAAGATACAGTATTCTAACCGTAATTCCTTCGATTTTATCTATTTCATCAATTAATCTCTCAAGTCCGTCCCTGATACCATAATCTCTAAGGTATGAACTTGAGTCCTGGGAAGCAAGGGAAAAATCTTTAAAGCCTTTATCTTTTAAGCGTTTAATTTCGTCTATAATTTCTTCAATAGGTCTTGATTGAAGTCTTCCTTTAAAGTTTGGAATAGCGCAAAAGGCGCATTTTTGATTGCATCCTTCACTGAGTTTGATATATGCGTGATAACTGCTGCCCGTGATTACTCTTTCATCATTATGAATTAAATAAACCTTTGGAGTAAAATACTTTTTTTTATTTGATTTTATTACCTTGTCTATATTTCCAAAATCCCCAACCCCGGTCCAGATATCGAC
>JAMOSR010000034.1 GCA_027062985.1 Nautiliaceae bacterium | reverse complement strand
AAGAGGCGGAAAATGGAATTCAGTAACTCTTACGAACTTTTAAAAGAACTGAAGAAAAAAAATCTGTTAAAAAACAGACCGAAATTTTGGTGGCCGGGTTACGGGACGTTTGAGGTGGTTTTAGGAGCGGTATTAACGCAGAATACAAAATGGGAAAATGTGGAAAAAGCATTACAACAGTTAAAAGTTAAAAGTGAAAAGTTAAAAGTGGAAGAAATAGCTTCATATGATCCTGTATATTTAGCTGAACTTATAAAACCGGCGGGGTTTTATAATCAAAAATCAAAAAGGCTTATTGCTTTAAGCCGTAATATTTTAAGGGATTTCGGGGATTTTGAAACTTTTAAGGAAAACGTCGATAGGGAATGGCTTTTAAATCAAAAAGGAATCGGTTTTGAGACTGCTGATTCTATACTTTGTTATGCGTGCGGCAGGGATGTTATGGTTGTGGATGCTTATACGAGAAGACTTCTTAAGAAACACGGTTATGAATTTGAAAGTTATGACGAAATGAGAGAGTGGTGCGAAAGAGGGATTGAAGAAAACTGGGATAAATTAAAAGAGGATTATGGAACCAGTTTTAATTTATGTTATGCGAGATTTCATGGGAAAATAGTGGAATTTATGAAAAAACGATGAAAACAGTTATTTATAATCAAAAAGAGATTAAGTATAAGTTGATAAGAAAAGCCATAAAGCATATGTATCTCAGAATAAGGAAAGATTATGTTGAAGTGAGCGCTTCTTATTTAATACCGGAAAAAAACGTGGAGGAATTTATTTTAAAGTATGCCGATGAAATTTTAAAAAAAATTGAAACTAAAAAAGAAAATTATCTTTTCGGTAAAAAAGTGCTAGTTGCCGGTGAAGAAATATATAAAGAAAAACTGCCTCCGGTGGTATTGGAATATGTAAAAAAATATTCTTCAAAAATGAATCTTTATCCTTCAAAAGTTTCTTTTAGATTTAATAAAACGAGATGGGGCAGTTGCAGTGCTAAAAATAATCTAACTTTTAATTATTATCTTGCCAAACTTCCTTACGAGCTTATAGAATATGTTGTAGTTCATGAACTGGCTCATATAAAACACAAAAACCATTCAAGAGAGTTTTGGGCGGAAGTGGAGAAATATCTGCCCGATGTTAAAAAAAGAAGAAAACTGTTAAGAAATTATGAAAAAATAATCTAAAGGGAAAAAATGGAGAATATATATGTGGTTTTAGGGATATCGGGAGTGGTTTTTATCGGTTTGCTGTTTTTGTTTGTGTATGAGAGGAGAAAAAAAGAGCGTGATATTAATGAGCTTAAAGCTTCTTTGCAGTATGAAAGGACTCAAAATCTAGTAAAAGACGAGCAAATAAAAAACGTAACAGCACAAAAAGAAAATCTTGAACAAAAAATCGAGCTTCTAGAAAAAGAAAATAAAAAGCTTTTATCCGAAAACGGGGAGCTTAAAACAAAACTCAAAGAAAGCGAAAAATCGTTTGAGGAAAAGCTTGATATTTTAAAAAAAAGCGAAGAAAAACTAAAAGAGACTTTTGAAAATCTTGCTAACCGTATTTTGGAAAAAACGGGGGAGAAAATAACCCAGACTTCAAAAGAAAATCTTTCAAATCTGCTTTCTCCCCTTCAAAATCAGATGAAAGAGTTTAAAGACAAAATAGAGTATCTAAGCAGGGATGAAGCCGAAAAGATAAGTGCTCTTCAAAATGAGCTTAAAAATCTTAAAGAGCTAAGCTACAGGCTTTCAGAAGATGCCCAAAATCTTGCAAAAGCCTTAAAAGGAGAGAGTAAAACCCAGGGAAGCTGGGGCGAACTTGTGCTTGAGAGGGTTTTAGAACTCAGCGGGCTTGAAGAAGGGCGGGAATATGAAAGGGAAGTGAGTCTTAACGATGGGGAAAACAGACGCTACCGTCCCGATGTGATAGTGCATCTTCCAAACAACAGGGATGTAATAATCGATGCCAAGACTTCCCTTAGGGCTTATGAGGAATATATAAAAACGCAGGATAAAGCTTATATAAAAGCCCATATTCAGGCTTTAAAAAACCATATAGATTCTTTGTCCGACAAAAAATATGAAAAATTAAAGGGTGTAAATTCGCTTGATTTTATTTTTATGTTTGTTCCTATTGAAAACGCTCTTTTATTGGCGCTTGAAAACGACTCTTCTTTATTTGAGTATGCGTTTAAGAAAAAAGTCGTGCTTGTTTCCCCTACCACTCTTCTTGTGTCTCTTAGAGC
>JAMOSR010000033.1 GCA_027062985.1 Nautiliaceae bacterium | reverse complement strand
TTTTTAAAAATCAAAAAAATTTTTGAAAAAAAGGGTATAGAAGTCTTGCTCGATAGCGTTTCAGCAAAAGCTATAGGGCTTTTGGGAGTAGAGTTTGATGAAATGTGCAAAGAATCAGATTTTTTAGTGGCTTTGGGAGGAGATGGAACCCTTATTTCCCTTGCCAGAAGGGCTTATAAATATGATAAACCGGTTCTTGGTATTAATGCCGGAAATCTTGGTTTTTTAACAGATATAAATCCTGAAAATATAGAAGAGTTTTTGGATGATTTTCTTAAAGAAAATTATAGGATTGACAAAAGAATGGTTATTGAAATAGAATATGGAAATAAATTTTTATATGCTTTTAACGATGTTGTTATCAGTAAAGACATAATTTCTTCAATGATACATATAAAAGTTGATACAAATGAAAGTTTTTTAAACACTTATCATGGAGACGGGCTTATTATTTCGACTCCTACAGGTTCTACGGCATATAATTTAAGTGCGGGAGGGCCGGTTGTATATCCTCTTACAGAAAGTTTTATATTAACACCTATTTGTCCTCATTCACTTACACAAAGACCGCTTATATTGCCGAGTAATTTTGAACTAGAACTTGAAGTAAAAGAAAAAACGGCAAAATTAATAATTGACGGGCAGGAAATTTATAATATAAAAGATAAAATAAAAATAAAAAAAGCCAAAAAACCGGCAAAACTTATTCATAGAATAGAAAGAAATTATTTTAAGGTTTTGAGAGAAAAACTAAACTGGGGAGAGAGCAAGTGATTGAGAGGGTTTATCTCAAAGAATATGTGACGTTTGAGGAAGTAGAGCTTGAGTTTAGCGAAGTTGAGCTTGAATTTAGTAAAGGTCTTATTGTTTTTACGGGACCTAGCGGTGCTGGAAAATCGGTTTTAATGAGGGGAATTTTATCTATTTTCGGATATTTTGACGTAAATGCAAAAATAAGTGAAGCTGTGGTGGATAATGATTTGGATTTGGAAAAATATGGAATAGAAAAAGAGGATATAACTATTTTTAGGCAGGTTAAAAAGAATAAAAGCCGTTATTTTATCAACGACCAGGCTGTTAGCAAAAAAACGGTTAGGAAAATAGCCGATGAATTTGTTAATTATCTTTCTTTACGAGAAATAAGGGAGTTTGAAAGTAATAATATTATTTTCGTATTGGATAAAATGGTTGAAGAGAAAGATTATTATGTTAATTTAGAAAAATACAAATATACATTTCAAAAATATAAAACACTAAAAAAGAAAATAGAAGAAATCAAACAAAAAGAAAAAAACGCCGCTGAGAGGATTGAATTTTTAAAATACGAACTTAACAAAATAGAAACCATTAATCCTAAAGAGGGTGAGTTTGAAGAATTAATGAAAATAAAAAAAGATTTAAGCAAAATAGAAAAGATAAAAGAAAAGGCTCAGGATGTGGAGAGAATTTTTGAACTTGAAAACGGGGTTTATGAATTTTTGGATATGATAGAAGAGGATAGCGAATTTTTTTCAAACGCTATGAACGAACTGAGAATAGCAATAGATAAGGCATATGAAAAAGCTTCTTTTTTGGAGAGTGTGAATATAGAAGAAGTTTTAAACAGACTCTCGGATTTGCAGGAACTTATCAGAAGATTTGGTTCTATTGAAGAAACTCTTAATTATTACCGAGAGAAAAAAAATGAGCTTGAACTGCTTGAAAATCTTACGTTTGAAAAAGAGGAAATAGAAAAAGAAACATTGTTGCTTGAGGAAAAATTAAAAGATATGGCTCAATATCTGCACCGTTACAGAATAAAAAGTGCGCAGAAATTTGAAAAAAAATTAAATGTTTATTTGTCTAAATTGTATATGCCTTCTTGCAGGGTTGAAGTTATTTTGGAAGATAGTTTTAAAGAAAACGGAATGGACAGGGCGGAAATTATAGTTAACGATATTGATATAAACACCATTTCTACTGGTGAGTTTAACAGATTAAGGGTTGCATTGTTAGCAAGTACTTTGGAATTTGAAGAAAATGAAAAAACTCTTTTTTTAGATGAAATAGATGCTAATCTTAGTGGTGAAGAGAGTATGAGTGTAGCGGAAGTACTTAAATTTTTAAGTCAAAAATATCAAGTATTTGCAATTTCTCACCAACCTCAGCTCGCAAGCAAAGCGGATAAACATTTTTTGGTAACAAAACATGAAAATAAATCCTTTGTTAAAGAACTGAATAAAGATGAAAGAGTGGAAGAAATAGCAAGAATTATAGGTGG
>JAMOSR010000032.1 GCA_027062985.1 Nautiliaceae bacterium | reverse complement strand
TAACAGCAGGGATAGCATTTGCTGGAAACCCAAACACAGGTTGTGGACTTGGATACATGATTTTTAAAGATAATCAAGATTCTTTACTAAAACAAGTATTAGCAGCAACTACAAACGGTATTTCAGGTAACCAAACATTCGGTATCACTTCTGGAACACTAGGGTGTGAAAAACCAAGCAAAATCGTAACAAACGATAAAATTAACAACTTTGTTAGAGACAATCTTGATAAAATTGCTATGGATGCGGCAAAAGGAAACGGTGAGAGTATCAAAACTCTTGCTAAACTTCTTAACGTTAAAGATGAAAAAGCATTCGCAGCAAAACTTCATAACAACTTTGATAAAATTTTCGCAAGTGAAAATGTAACTTACTCAAAAGTTCTTGACAATATCGCAACGTATGCACTTTAATCTAAAAAGGGTTCTTCCCCTTTTTTTCTTATCAATTCTTCTTTATGCCTCTCCTTCTTTAAAAGATCTATCACAAGATAAATATTGGCAAATTTTAGGACATTATAAAAATAATATATCTGAAGTTGATTCTCCAAATTTCTTTTTAGCAAAAGATGGCAAATATTCTCCTTATAAAGAGTTAAATGCTACTATTTATTACTTAACACATCCCAAATACAAAGACGATAACTCAACATACTGCCGATTTCCAGCAAGACGAGAATGGATAAGAAAAAAAATTCCAAACCTTAAAATAATTCCACAAAATTGTAAAAGTTTAAATGAACAATTAGATGCTATAAAAGATATTAAAAGCGTAACACTAGTGTTCCCTACTATCTTAATGAATTCTCCGGCTTCAATGTTTGGTCATACGCTTTTAAGACTAGATGACAAAAACGGAGATTTATTAAATTCTTTTGCTATAAATTACGCTGCGCAAACAAACGAAACTAACGGTTTGATTTATGCTTTTAAAGGACTAACCGGAGGTTATATCGGTAAATACGCAGTCGTACCTTATTATAAAAAAATTTCTGAATATAACGATATAAAAAACAGAGACATCTGGGAGTATAAACTTAATTTAACTCCACAAGAAATTCAAAGATTAAAACTTCATCTTTTTGAAATTAAAGATACCTGGAGCAAATATTATTATTTTAATAAAAACTGCTCTTATGAAATTTTATGGTTATTGGAATCTGCTAGACCTAGCCTAAATATTGTATATAAATTTAATTATAAAGCCCTTCCTATCGATACTATTAAAGAAGCTAATAATGAAAACTTAATTGAATCAGAATATTTTAGGCCTTCTCAAAAAAAGATTATTTTATACTATTTTAATAAAATTAAAAATAAAAAACTGGCATTAGAATTTATTAAAACATATGATACTTCTTTGTTAAATAACGTTTCTCCTCAACAACAAGCTTATATATTAGATTTTGGTACGAAAATGCTTAGATATGAATATCTTTCAAAGAAAATTGATAGGGAAAAGTATTTAAAAAAGTATATTTTTCTTTTAAAGAAAAGAGCTTCACTTCCAATGGAAAAAGAGATTTATATTAAACCTCCGCAAAACCCAATCTTTTCACACGATAGCAATAAAATATGGATATATGCTAAAAAAAATGACCTAATATTCGGATTTAAACCGGCATTTCATAATATAGATGACACTAACAGAGGATTTATTCCTGGAGCTTATATCGATTTTTTCATAACAGAATTTAGCACAAAAAAACTTAGATATTTTTATTTTTTTGATATTAAATCCTTCACACCAAGAGATGAAGTATTTAAGCCTATTTCTTGGGGCGTAAGCCTTGGAACAGAAAGATTCAAAGATAATGAACTCTATTTTTCATTAAAACCCTACGCAGCTTTAACATACAAATACAAACAATTTCTTTACTCATTTAATCTGGGATTAGAAGAGTATTTAAAAAATATAAATTATTTTGGTGAGAATCTTGGTTTTTATTTAGAAGGTAACTTCAAAAAAACAAAAACCGTAATAGATATAAAAAGGCATTTTTTTGATTTTAAAACATATAACAGTGCTAAAATCATAGAAATTTTCTCAATAAAAAGAAATTTTTCAATCAATATAGGTTATCAAAAAGATATAAACGAAAATTTCTTTTTTGCCGGATTTAGTTTATATTTTCTCTAAATCCCACTCGCTGATAAGCTCTATTCCTTCTTCTTTTAAAATTTTGCTTGTAAGTCCAGGAGCATCACACTTACATTCACACCCGTTTACATAAGCACTAGTTTTTTTAACTCCACAGCTTGGA
>JAMOSR010000031.1 GCA_027062985.1 Nautiliaceae bacterium | reverse complement strand
TAATTCCGTTTTTATAATCACGTCTAAGTTTTCTAAGCTCAGGAGTTTGTGGAAAACTTCCGATAGTAGTTGTTGGAAGAATTGGATATTTTAAATTTTCGTGTTGAAGTTTAATTCTCTCAACAAATGGCATACTTCTGTGTTTGTCTTTTTCCGTTAAGTTACTTACTCTGTCTTGAACGATTGGGTCGTGAATTTTTTTGCTTGTTTTTCTTGTAGCAATTGCGATTTTATTGCCTTCAAGTACTTCTTTGTCGTATTCGCTAAGTTTTTCATCTTTTACAAGTTTGTTTATCACTCTAATTTCGTCAAGTTTTTCAAGAGCGTAACTAATCCAAGATTTAATGTCTTCATCCATTTTTGTTTCATATTTTAAAGTATAAGGTACGTGAAGTAAGCTGCAGCTGCTTCCTATGTGGACTTTATTATTTTCAACCGCTTCAGTTAGACCTTTTACAAAAGCCGCTGATTTTTCAATATCGTTTACCCATACGTTTCTTCCGTTTACAATACCGATACCTACTTCTTTTTTGGCATCTGCTAAGGCTTTAATACTATTTTCGCTTCCTGCTACGAAATCTAAAAACATACCTTTAATAGGAGTTTTAGCTAAAACTTCGTTTGCTTCGTTTGAATGTTCAAAGTAAGTAGCTACGTAAATATTAGCGTCTTTTGCAAGTTCATTATAAACTCTCTCAAGCAGTTCAAGGTCTTCTTTCGTAGGATTTGTAACAAAATAAGGTTCATCCATTTGAATTATTACGTTTGGATTTAATTCTTTTAGTTTTGCTATTATTTCTTTATAAACCGGAATTAATTTTTCAATAATCGCTTTTTCGTCTCCGTTTACGATTTTTGAAAGTTTTACGTAAGTAATTGGTCCAATTAAGTTTACTTTTGGTTCAATTCCAAGTTCTTTTGCTTCTTTATATTCTGTAGTAATTTTATCGATGTTTGCTTTAAAATTCATATTAATATCAAGCTCCGGAACGATATAGTGGTAGTTTGTGTTAAACCATTTTGTCATTTCCATGGCTTTATGGTCTTTATCGCCTCTTGCCATAGCAAAATATCTGTCCATACAGTTATCAATGTCTTTGTATCTCTCAGGTACAGCGTTTAACATAACAGTCATATCGAGCATATTGTCGTAAAAACTGAAATCGTTTACGCTAATCATATCAATACCGGCGTTTTTTTGATAAGTCCAGTGTCTTTTTCTTAAGTCGCTTGCAGTCTTTTTAAGTTCATCTTGACTGATTTTACCGCTCCAATAGCTCTCTAACGCTTTTTTAAGCTCTCTTTGTTCACCGATTCTTGGGAAGCCCACTACATAAGTTGCCATTTGTGTCCTTTTTTACCGAAATTATATCAAAAAAACTATTTCACTTGTTTAAAAGCATGATTTATTATCTGATAAAGCTTTATTTTATATTCTGTCTGATTATCAAAAATATAGACTCCAAAGTCGTTCATATAAAAAGAATCTTCATTTAAAGATTCGTTATATATTTTGTTTAAAAGTATATCGGTTGCGTAATTTAACCAGTTGTATTTTATATCGCTGTTTAAAAGAAGAGAATAATCTTCTATTTTTACAGGAGGGTTTATAATTGAATTTGCTATTATGAGTTTTTTAACATCCTGCGGCTGAGTGATGGCTATTAAAAGTGGGTCGTAGTTTATCTGTGTCGAAAACTGTAGTTTGGTATTTATTTGGTTATAGGTGAGTTTTGATAGAATTTGTGCCGTTTTGCCTGCCGATACGTTAAAAAAGATATAATCATTTCTTAAGGAATAGTAGTTTATATTAGGATAAAACAGTTCTTTTAAAGAAAAATATTTTTTTTCATATTTTAAAAGAGAAGAGGAAATTTCTGTTTGTTCGTTTATTGCCGTGGCGTTTTGGGTGAATTTTAAAAACTTTTTAATCTGATTTTCAAAATCTATTCCGCCAAATATTACGTTTGTGTAATTAAAATCGTTTTTATTATAAACAGGATTGTATATTTTAATATCGGGAAAATTTTTATCACCTATATAAATGATGTTTTTGTATTCTTTTTGTATTTTGGTTATATTGTCTTCTGTGGAAAAAACACTTAAATTATAGTCCACATTTTTATAAATTAAATAAGCGTTTATGGAATTTATAACCGAAGGGACAAATTTAAAAAACTTTTTTTTATCTATTATTACTGCCAGTGTGATTTTTGGTTTTTCACTTTCGAATATATCTGAAAAAAACTCTTCATAAGTAATTAAAGAATTGTT
>JAMOSR010000030.1 GCA_027062985.1 Nautiliaceae bacterium | reverse complement strand
TGTTGAACCTGGGGGAGTCAGGTATCCTTTAAACGATTATAAAGCCTGGTTTGAGGAAATAAATAAAGCTATTGCAAAATGGGAAAAAGTAAAACCTGAAATAGAAGATATTTTCTTAAAAAACCCTTTAATGACCGTAAGGGCGAAAGATACAGGAGTGTTTAGTTTAGATGATGTGGAAGAATTTTACCTGGCAGGTCCTATAGCAAGAGCTACCGGAGCTAAAATAGATGTGAGAATTGACGAACCTTATGCAGCTTATAGTGAGCTTGAAATGGATTATGTAACGTGTGATAGTGGTGATGCTAGAGATAGACTCTATATTATATATAAAGAGATAAATCAGGCTGTTGATTTAATTAAACAGGCTATGAAAAAGATAGAAGAAGGCATTGAAGCAGGAGAGATGGACCCTAAAAAAGACCATCTTGTAAGAATGCCAAAAAGACTTCCAGCAGGAGAGGCTGTTAGCAGAATAGAGTGGGCAAGGGGTGAAATTTTAATGCATCTTGTAACCCAAGATAAGGCAACCTCGCCTTACAGACTTAAAATTAAAGCGCCAAGTGTTAATCATACGATGATGCTTGAGAGATTATTACCTGGGCATACCCTTTCAGATATTCCGCTACTTTACGGTAGTATGCATATCTGTCAGGGTGACCTTGATAGATAAGGAGAAAAAATGGGTATAGGAGAAATGTTATTTTATATTTTTGTGTTTCCTGGTCTTTTGTTTTTGCTGGGATGGACTTTTTTTGTTTTTTATTTTTCAAGAAAAGCCCTGGCTTATGTACATAAAAGGGTAGGGCCTCACTTTAACGGGCCGGCCGGGTCTTTACAGACTGTGTGGGATGTGTTTAAACTCTTGACTAAAGAATCAATTACTCCTAAAAGCGCAGACCCGTATTTATTTAATATTATTCCTATTTTAACTCCTTTAGTGGCTGCGTTACCGGTTATATTAATTCCCTGGACTCCTCTTATCAACAACGGGCATGGAATTTTGGATACCCAGTACGGAGTGCTTGGACTTGTTGTGTTAATAGGGGTTGAACCTTTCTTGCTTTTCTTAACGGGGTTTGGTTCTCATAACAAATATTCGTTTTTAGGCGGTATGAGAATTTTGGCTCAGATGATTTCTATGGAAGCTCCGTTTTTCTTAGCGGCTCTTAGTCCCGCTCTTCTTTTTGGGACGATGAATCTGTATGAAATAATGTATAGCAATACGTGGTTTAGCACCTTAATTTTATTACCTGGGGCTATTATTTATATTATTGCTATGCTTGGTATTTTAGAACAGCCTCCTTTTCATATCCCAGATGCCGAACAGGAAATTGTATACGGGTTTTATACGGAATATTCAGGGACTAACTATGTTCTTTTAAAATTTGCCGAGTTTACCGAAATTTTAGTAGTTTCGGCATCAGCGGTAGTACTGTTTTTTGGCGGATATAGAGGAATATTTTTTGATAGTTTTTGGTGGCTGTTTTTAAAAATAGTCGTTCTTGCAATTATTATGGTGGCTATCAGGGCATCAAACCCGAGACTTAGACTTGATCAAATGCTTAAATTCTGTTGGAGCTGGTTGACGCCTCTTGCTATATTGAATTTGGTGTGGGTAACTTTTGCAAAACTTTATATATTAGGAGTTTAATATGTTGTTTGAGATAAGTGAAAAAATAGTAAGAGTATTAAAAGCGGTTACCGAACCTAGAATAGCCACTAAGGACGTGGTAAAAGAACCGGCTCATAAATCACCTGTTTTTAGGGGAAGACATCAAATCAGATACGATATTTGTACAGGATGTGAGGCATGTGCAAAAATATGTCCTGTTGATGCTATTATAATGGAGCCTTTACCTATTAAAAGACCTAAAGCTTTGCCTGAAGTTAATTTGGCTGTTTGTATCTTCTGTGGTCTTTGTGAAGATGTTTGTCCCACAAAACCGGAAAAGGCCATTAAGCTCAGCGGCGGGGATATTGAAATGATTGTAGACAACCCCTCTCATGAATCTTTATCTAATTGGTGGGTAAAACCTGAAGTCCCTGAGGAATGGATTGAGCAGAAAAAACGTGAAGAAGAAGAAAAAGCCAGAAAAAAAGCCGAAATGATGGCGAAGAAAAAAGCGGAGGCTGAAGCTAAAAAGAGAGCTGAAGCGGCTGCTAAAAAAGCTGAAGAAAATAAAAGCAGCGGTGAAACCGGAGATAACGGAGGTGAAAAATGAGCGTTTTAATTTTGGTGTTGGCAATTATTTTGGCGGTAATGTCTCTTACTCAAAAAAATACGGTACCGGCGGTAATAGCATTTGTTTTGATGATGTTTTTGCTTGGTATTTATTATATCTTTATGGGTGAAAAACTTCTTGGGCTTTTCCAGATATTCGTTTATACCGGAGGTATAGTTGTATTAACCCTTTTTGGGGTAACGGTTATAGGTTCTAAATTTCCTAAATATGAAATAAGACCCTGGGCGGTTTCTATTGTAACTCTTGTGATTATTGGTTTATTGATAGTGCCGTTTTTATTACCTGATATTCCTTATGAAGGCAAAGCTATTCCTTTAAAAGACCAGGTAAAAATATTTACGGATTTTTATGCGGAGATTGCTATTTTTATGGGAGTTGTAGCGGCTAGTATTCTTTATGGAAGTATCAGAATGCTGCATACTCTAAAACATGGAAAGGAATAAAAAATGGTAGGATTTTATATCGATGCGATTGCCGCAATTATCCTTTTTGGAGTGGGGCTTTACGGCGTAACCAGTAAAAGTGATTTTTTAAAAATCTTTTTTTCTTTGGAAATGCTTTTAAACGCAGTTATTCTGTTTTTGGCAAGTGCGGCTTATCATTTTGGACTTACTAGAGGGTTGGCCATTGCTTATGTGATTATAGTAATCGCTACTCTTGAAGCGGCGGCCGGTGTGCTTATCTTTATTTTGGCTAACAGAATTACAGGAGAAATTATTCCAGACCACTTAGATAAGGCGGTGAGCGATGAATAATGCAGTAATGATATTATTGGTAGCTCCTTATATAGGAGCCGTTTTGGCTTATATTTTAGGAAAGACAAAAAGAGAACTTGCGTTTTGGGTTGCCGAGGTAGTCGGAGGTATTCTTTTTTTAGCGAGTTTGGTGCTGTTTTTTAAGTATTCTGATACGGTAATAGATATCAATTATACATGGATTGCTTTTGGTAATCTTAAAATCCCTTTTGGTATTTATATAGACCATTTGTCTATAGTTATGCTTTTGGTTGCTACGGGGCTTGGATTTTTAGATATTCATTTTGCCCATGATTATATGGGGGACGACCCTGACCAGCCGAGATATTATGCAAAAGTGCTTTTCTTTATAGGCGGTATGATTTTGCTTGTAATAACAAAAGATTTAATAGGCGCTTTTATAGGTTGGGAATTTATGGGGCTTGCGAGTTATCTTCTTATTAGTTTTTGGTATTATAAAAGTTCTGCGGCAAGTGCCGGTATGCAGGCGTTTTTATATACCAGATTCGGTGATGTGTTTATGTTGGCTGCCATTGCTCTTTTATTTTATTATGCTGGGACTGTAAATCTTGTGGAACTTAACGAAATGGCCAATGCCGGAGAGCTTGATAAAACGATGGCCTTAGTGGTGGCTTTGTTTATTTTTATGGGTGCTATTGGTAAATCCGGACAGTTTCCTCTTTATCCTTGGCTTATGAACGCCATGGAAGGTCCTACTACCGTTTCCGCTTTAATCCATGGTGCTACGATGGTTAACTCAGGTATTTATATCGTTGCGAGACTGTTTGACTTTTTTGCTTATACGGAAGCTTTATTTATAGTGGCGAATGTTGCGGCTTTATCTGCGTTTATAGGCGCCACTTCAGCTCTTGTTCAAAAAGAGATTAAAAAAATTCTTGCATATTCCACGATGTCACACTTGTCTATAGCATTTGTCGGTCTTGGAGTAGGCAGTTTAGCGGCGGGTATGCTTCATTTGGTAAATCATGCTATTTTTAAAGCACTCTTATTTTTAGGTGCTGGTGCTGTTATTTATATAGCGCATCACCAAAAAGACGCATGGAAATTAGGAGGTTTGATTAAGACGGCTCCTTGGGTGGCGTTATTTATGGCTATGGGTTCACTTTCTTTAGCCGGTGTACCTCCGTTTAGTGGATATTTTTCAAAAGAGATGGTGGTTGCCGCCGCTTGGGAATGGGGTAACGGATTTACGAAAACATTCGTAACTATTGCGGCATTACTCTCTATTGCTTATATTACAAGACTTTGGATTCTTATTTTCCTTGGTGAACCAAGACATGAAGAAGTTGGTGGAAGTGTGCATAAACCAAGTAATCTTTGGATGAGATTGCCTTTGGGTATTTTGGCATTTGTTACTCTTGCAATTTCTCTTTGGCAAAGCGATATAGTTCATTATATTGTTGGTAAAGAGGTTGTAGAACCTCATGTTGCCGGTCTTGCGGCGTTTATGCTCACCGGAATGCTTGTTATATTCCTTATAGTAGTAGGATTGTATGTTAAAGGTCTCAATTTACTTTATAAAATTGCATCTCATCAGTTTGTAATAACTATTCATCAGATTCTGTTTAACGGGTATTATGTAGAAGCTATGATTACATGGATTTCTAAAAATATTGTGGTTAACGCTATTGCGAAATCTATGAGATGGTTTGATACTAATGTTGTGGATTATGTTGTAAATAAAACGGTTGATTGGACAAAAATGGTATACAGAATGTTCAAAGCCGGGCATAGCGGTAAAATTGGAACCTATATGGGACAATTCGTTCTTGGTGTTGCAATTATCGTTATAGCAATCTTAATTATTGTAAAGGGGCTGTAAAATGGTAGCGGTAGATATAATTTTTGCACCTATATTTCTCTCGGCCCTTGTCTATTTTATGACAAAAGGGGCTCAGCATATAGCTAAGTATATTGCTCTTGGCTGGTTTGTGATACTCTTTTTTATAGCCTTTAACTGGTATAATCAGTTACCGGCTGATGGGGGATTTTTATTTTTGGGTAATTACCTGAGTGTGCCTCAGTTTGGTTTTGAGCTGACTCTTCAAATAGATGCTTTAAGTGTGGCTATGCTTTTACTGACGGCGGCTCTTTTGATTTTGGTTGTATTTACTTCATGGAACGAAAAGAAACCGGCTGCTTATTTTAGTTTGCTTATAATGTTTAGCGGTCCTATTTTTGGTGTATTTATGACTACTAACGTTCTTTGGTTTTTTATGTTTTGGGAACTTACTCTTGTACCGATGCTTTTCTTAGTGGGTATTTGGGGAGCCGAAGAGAGAGTTTATGCTGCGGTTAAGTTTTTTCTTTATACGCATGTGTTTGCTATGTTTATGTTTGTAGGTTTTTTCCTTCTTTATAAACAAACGGGATATTGGGATTTGACGTTAATTAAAGAAACGGCTTTAGCTACGCCGGCTTTAATTTGGTGGTTAATGTTTTTAGGTTTTGCTGCGAAACTTCCTGTATTTCCTTTCCATACCTGGCTGCCTGACGCCCACGTACAGGCTCCAAGCAGTATTTCCGTGTTATTGGCGGGTGTATTGTTAAAAATGGGTGCATACGGTCTTATCAGATTCACAGTAGAGCTTATGCCTGTTACTACACTTCAGTTTGCGAAATGGATGTTGATTATAGGTCTTATTACAACATTGTATGCAGGATTTTTGGCTATTTACGAAAGACATATCAAAAAAATGGTGGCTTACAGTTCAATCTCACATATGGGACTTGTAGTAGTGGCTATTTCAACTATGACATACGACGGGCTTAGTGCGGCTTTATTTGAAATGATAGGGCACGCCCTTGTAATTTCTCCTCTGTTTTTGATTGCCGGGTGGTTGCATCACCAAACGCATACGTGGTATATGGATGAAATGGGCGGAATTATGAAAAAAGCTCCTTATGCGGCTGCTATATTTATTTTAGCCGGTATGGCTGCTCTTGGACTTCCTGGTACCATGGGGTTTGTAGGAGAACTTACCATTATAATATCTGCTGTAAAAGCGTACGGTTGGTGGATTGCCGTTATAGCTCTTGCGGGTCTTATCAGCGCCGGTTACATAATCTGGGCTGTTAGAAGAGCAATTCATGGGCCTATGAGTCCTATTGTAGAAAAAACTGCGTTTACTATGAGCTTACCTGAAAAATTTGCTCTTGGTATTTATGCCTTTTTAATTGTTTATTTCGGTATAAATCCTCAACCTATTTTTGATTTAGCAAATAAAGCATTTAGCTTCTTTGGAGGGATGTGATGAGTTTTATAGTATTAATAGCGGCGGGATTATTGGTTCCAGTATTTTACAGGAGCAATATTTTTATAGCTAAAATGATAGCGGTAGCGGCTTTTATAGTAGCTGCTTATTTTATTTATACGGGACAAAGCTTAAACAGCGTTTTCTCTTATTTTGTAATGGATGATGCTACAAGGTTGATGGAGTTTGTATTATTGGCGACTCTTGCGGCGGTTTCTCTTTCTTTAACAGGATTTGAAAGACCTCTTATTGCTCAAATGCTTTTCTTAGCGGGAGCGTCTTTAGCGTTTTTGGAAACTAATAATTTCTTTATGTATATAGTCTTGTTTGAAGTTATTGCAATTATTTCTTATATTTTGGTTGCAAACATAAGAAACTTTTATAACGCCGAAGGTGCTATAAAAGCGTTTATTGCAGGTGCTGTGGCTAGTGGTATTATCTTATTTGGATTTGCTCTTTTTAGTTTTACTACAGATAGCTTTAACTATACAGATATGAATGTATCTGGTAAATTTACGTTAATTGCTGTTGCTATTATGTTGGCTGGAATTTTTTATAAGTTAACTGTTGTACCTATGCATGGATGGGCGGCTGATGCTTATTCTCAGGTAAACCATGCAGCAGCTGCAATTCTCAGCGGGGTTATAAAAAGTGTTGTTTTAGTAGCTACTTTTAAAGCTTTTTATAAGTTTTTGGTTGTATATCCTTTGGCTACTGTTTTGATTTTCAGTTTCTTTGCAATACTTACGATGACTCTTGCAAATTTTATGGCGCTTTGGCAAAAAAGAATTTCAAAAATTTTGGCTTATTCTTCAATAGCCCACAGCGGATATGCTTTAATTCCTTTTGCTGCCGTGGCGAGTGTTTATTCTTATTCGGGGATTTTATATTATGCAATTGCTTATATATTTATGCAAACAAGCGTATTTTTAATTTTAAATGATTTAAGACGAGAACTTGGAGTTAAATATCTTGAAGATATTAAAGGTCTTTACAAAAAAGCTCCTTTACATTCGTTAATATTTACTGTTCAGTTGTTTTCTCTTGCGGGTATTCCTCTGCTTGCCGGGTTTTTAAGTAAAGCGGTTGCGTTTTATGCGGGAGTTGACGCAGGTCTTTGGTGGATTGTATTGATAGCGTTGTTAAACTCTGCTTTAGCGGTTGGGTATTATGTATGGATTATAAAACATATCTATTTTGACGAACCTAATAATAACGTTACTATTAATATGTCTCAGGGAAGTTTAATAGGACAGCTTATATTGTTGGCCGGTACTGTTTATTTTGGTATCGTAGCTTCTGATGTGTTTAGTGCGACAATAAGTTTATAGTCTTTTTGATATAATTATCAAAAAGGCTGGGCTTGATACTTTTTCTTTTTTTTCCTCTTTTATTATTTGGGCTTGAAATTAATGTGGATTACGGAAAAAATAAAAATGTTCCGTATGAAATTTTGACACTTTATGAAAATTTTCCTTTCCGTTGTACCACTGGTAAAAACAAAATAGTGTGTGTATTTAATAAAGTTCCAAAAACTCCGGTTTTTAAAGATAAAACATATTTTTTTAACATATTGCCTGTTTTTGGAAAAAATAGTTTAAAAATAATAATTACCGTTAGAAAAGGGAAATTTAAGGTATTTGCCTTAGAAGACAACTTATATAATAAACCTCTTTTAACTCCTTTTAAACCTAAAAAAGCAAAGAAATGGATAATAATCGTAAATGACAGATATCTTAACAATAAACAAGAAGGTCTTAATTTTTATTTTAAACATACAGTATATCCTTATATAGGACCTATAGACGAAAATTTAAATCCTATAAAAATGGCAAAAAGTAAAGATATCATTAAATATTTTGAAATTTTAAAAAGTTATAAAGCCGGCAGGGATGTGGTTGATGAAATTAACGAGTTTATAAAAAATTATCCGAATTCAGTATTTTTGTCAGATATTCTTTATCTTAAGCTTAAGATTTTGGATGCTAACAATGACAGCGATGGTGTTATATCCCTTGGAAAAGAGTGGATAAAAAAATATGCTTTTAGCGAAAAACTTCCTGAAGTATTGTTGCTTATAGGTAAAAACTATTCTAAAATAGGTTTTGCAAGCAATGCGAGTTACTATTACAACAGGATTATTACCGAGTATCCGAATACTAAATGGGCTTATCTTGCCATGATATATTTAGCAGACCAGCTTTATACGATGGGAGATGAAAAAAAAGCGTTTAAACTTTATGAAAAAGCTCTTTATTCAACCAATGATTTGGATATAGCTTCTTTAGCCGCTGCAAGACTTGCCCAAAGATATATGGATAAAGGAAATATAAAAAGAGCGATAGAATATTATAAAAAAATATACAAAGCCAATAAAAAATTTATTTTAAAAAATAAAAATAAAGCTTACGAACTGGCAAAAATGCTTGCAAGTCATAGAATTTATGATTTGGCTATAAATATAGGTGAAGATATTTTAAAAGGTTTGAAAAAACTTGACGATTTATACGAGCCTTTGCTTTACAATCTTGCTCTTTGGGCTTATGAAGACGGTAAATACGATTTGGCTTTAAAATTTGTGGAAAAATACCTAAAAGAGTTTCCTTATGGGGATTATGCCGATGCTGTGTCGGCTTTAAGGGATAAAATATTATTTCAGATTCCTGAGAACAATTTGACTAAAAAACTGGAATATATAGATAAGATTTTAGAGAAATATAAAGGGGATATAGCTAAAAAAGCGTTGGTGGAAAAAGTTAAGATTTTATATCAAATGAAAAAATATAAAGAAGTTTTGGAGCTTGAAGATAAATTTAAGGATTTTGATGAGAAACTGTTTCCTGATAAAGATAAGTTTTTTAAAAAGGTAAAAAAAGAGTATGCAATAGAGCTTTTAAAACAAAACAGATGTTTTGAGGCCATAAGTCTTATAAAAAAATACAAACTGACGCTTGATAAAAAATGGGATGAGAAAATTTACGAATGTGCTATAAAATCCAAAAATTACGATATTGCGTCCGTTATTTGTAATAAGTATCTAAATTCTCCCGATGATGAAGTGTTTATTAAATGGATGAAAAGAAAAATAGAGGCTCTTAAAGGACTTAGGGATTATAAAAATATCGTAACGGCTGTTGATGATTTGTGCGGTGTTATGAAAAAAGGGTGTTATCCGTATCTGCTTGATAAATTTTTCGCCCTTTGGAAACTTAAAGAATATAAAGAGGCTTTAAAAGTCGCTAAGGAGCTTGAAAAACATCAGGATATAAGAAACGCCGATGCGTTTATAAAAATAGTAAACCGGGCTTTAAAAAATAACGACAATCTGCTTGCGGCAAGTTATGCTAAAAAAATAATAGATTTACAAAACAGATTTAAAGCCCATCCTTATTCCCCTTTTGTTGAATTTGTTTTTGCAAAATATACGAAAAATAAAGAAGAAGCCGTAAAAGTTTTAAAAGAACTTCTTAAAAGGGTTAAAGGCGAGGATAAGGCAAGGGCTTTATTTATGCTTGCAAACCTTACCGGGGATAAAAAATATATAGACGAGTGTCTGAAAGTAAAAGATTCCAAGCTCTGGAAAGGACTCTGCAAGGATGCTAAAGCTCTTTTTTAATCCGTTTTACGCAAAATTAGAAAAAAGTTCTTGAAACCGTTTTAACGACAAACGGTGATAATATTTACGGTGATGAAAGATCAAAGGGTTTGATAAGATTTGTATCCCTTCAGTAATAAAAAAATTTTATTTTTGGAAATAATACCAAAACACAAAACAACTCTTACATTCATCTTTTCTTGGCACTGACTAAATACGCTCAACAAGAGTGCAAATTTTTTAACACTTCGAAAAAGCTAAAAAGTGCAAACACAAGCGCCCTTCGGGTTAAGTGCACTTTTTTTAACGCTTTTTCTCCGTTAAAATTTGCAATTGTTTCACTTTATTTAGTCAGTACCCTTTTCTTTTCCCCTAAAATAAATGTTTGATTTGTTTTGGGGATTGGTATAAATTTGTATGTGTTAATGCTTTAGTTGGAAAATTGTTATATATAACCTTGACATATTTGGTTAAATTGTTTTATATGGGTATTCAAAACGCTGAAAAAAAATGGACTATGCCGATTAGAAACTGGAACCTTACACTCTC
>JAMOSR010000029.1 GCA_027062985.1 Nautiliaceae bacterium | reverse complement strand
TATGTAAATGGGAAAATATCAAAACTTATTCGAATAATGAAAAAATTTTAAGTATTATAGGTGTTTCTTGCGTAAGAAGCGACAGAATTTATGTACTTCCTTCAGTTATTAACAGATTAAAAAAGTTAAAATCATCACGCCTTAACGCTTTATATTTTTCTACTCTTTATATGCAGCAGAAACTTATATACTCTTTTTTGTGCGGAGATATAAATCTTAAGGATTTTTCTTTTCCCAAAACGGATTATATTTTTTCGGTTTTGTTTGAAAAACTGAAAAAAGGTGATTTTTCTCAAAAAGGGAAAAAATATTCTATTAAAATAGGCTTAAATGAATTTATTTTATATATAAAAAATGATAAAATGATAATAGACGAGTATTTAAACAGAAAATTAATAAAAAGGCATATTTATAAATGATAAGAAAACAGGTAAAACTCGGGGATTTATTAGTAAAAGAAGGGATTATTTCAAAAGAAGACCTTTTAAAGGCTTTAAAGAAGCAGCAGGAGTATGCATCAAAAGGAATTTATAAAAAACTCGGAGAAATTCTTCTTGAGTTGGGAATTGTTTCGGAAAAAGAGATTTTAGAAGCTCTTTCAAAACAGTTAAATATTCCTTTTATAGATATATTTGGAGAAGAAATAAATTATGATTTTTTAAATAAATATCCTTACAATATTTTAGAAAAGCATTTAATTTTGCCTTTTAAATCGGATGAAGATTTTATTTATGTGGCTACCGCCGATCCTTTGGATTATGACGTTCTTGATATGATAGAAAGAATGTCTACAAAACCGATAAAAATTGTTATAGCTTTAAGCAGGGATATAAGAGCAGCCCTTGAAAGATTAAAAATATATATTTCTACAAACGAACTTATAAAAAAAGTAAAAAAAGAATTAAAAGAAGGTAGTGGAGAAAATATAAGTGCTGTTGAAGAATTGTTGGATTTAATTTTGCAGATGTCTATTAAAAAAAGAGCTACCGATATTCATATAGAACCTCTAAGACATAATATTATGATAAGGGCTAGAATTGACGGAGTTTTAAAAGAGATTTTTTCTTTTGATAAAGAAATTTACTATCCTCTGGTTTCTAAAATCAAGCTTTTGGCGAATATGAATATTTCCGAAAAGAGAAAGCCTCAAGACGGTAGATTTTCAAGAAACTATAAAAATCATATTTATGATTTCAGGGTGTCAACCGTTCCTTCGCTGCATGGTGAAACGGTTGTTATAAGAATTCTTGACCAGCAAAAAATCCTTTTAAGGCTTACAGAACTTGGAATGAGTGAATATAATTTAAACAGATTTGAGACTGTTATTCATCATTCCCCTTATGGTATAATCTTTGTAACCGGTCCTACCGGAAGCGGTAAAACCACCACTCTTTATGCCGCTTTAAATGAAGTAAAAGGAATTGATAAAAAAATCATTACCATTGAAGACCCTGTTGAATATGAAATTCCCCTGATTCAACAGATACCTATTAATGAAAAAATAGGTATTACTTTTGCTTCCACTTTAAGAAGTGTTTTAAGGCAGGACCCGGATGTGATTATGATAGGTGAGGTCAGGGATAAGGATACGCTTGATGCTGCAATACAGGCGTCTTTAACCGGTCATTTGGTTTTAGCTACACTTCACACCAACGATGCGGCAAGTACTATTACAAGAATGGTCCAAATGGGGGCTCAAAGTTATTTGGTTTCAGATTCTTTAATAGGAGTGGTTGCCCAAAGACTTATCAGACGGATATGCCCTTATTGTAAAACAATATATAATCCTTCAAAAGAGGAATTGGAACTTATAAAACCGTTTTTAAAAGAAAAAATTGTATTTTATAAAGGTAGCGGTTGTAAGGAATGTGACTTTACAGGATATTTAGGAAGGGAAATGATAAGTGAAGTCCTTATAATTAATGAAAAAATCTCCCATTTAATAGCCTTAGGTAAAGATAAGCAGGAGATAGTAAAAGTGGCAAAAGAGTATGGGTTTGTGACGTTGGTGGAAGACGGTATTCAAAAATTAAAAGAAGGAATTACTACAATAAAAGAAATTTTAAGGGTGGTAAAAGTAGATGTATTTTGAAATTGAATATATAAAAAACGGTAAAGTCCAAAAAACTGTTATAAAAGCAGATTCTATGGTTCAAGCTCTTGAGATTTTTAGAAAAAAAAAGTTAGGTATTTTTAAAAGTGTGAAAAAAATAGAAAAGAAAACATTTATAAATAAAATTTTTAAAGACCTTTCTTTCTCAAGAGTAAATATTGAAGAGCTTTTATCTGTCTTTGATCAGATGTATGTGTTGTTAAATGCGGGAATAGGGA
>JAMOSR010000028.1 GCA_027062985.1 Nautiliaceae bacterium | reverse complement strand
ACAAGATTTCCATCATCATAAACCGCTTTTATTTCATAAGGAATATTCTGTTTCAAAAGAGAAAGGGTTTTTTCATTCGCTCCTACAATAACGGCTTCGTTAACATCTTTTACATGTTTTATAACAAGACGCTTGGAAATACGAAAAAAACCAATAAAAAGAAGGCTCAAAAAATAATCTATCAATATTGCGCTTCTTGGCATAGGAATAAAAAAATCTTTAAAAAGATAAAAAACAATAAAAAAAGCCAGATAAGCAAGAGTTGTGGCCAAAATCAGGCGCTTAAGTTCGGGAAGCGAAAAAAACCTCCAGCTTACAAAATAGAGTTTGAAAACAAAATAAAAAAACAGTTTAAGCCCTGTTATTAAAGGAAAAACCTTAAACAAACTATCTATATATTCTTTAGGAATAACAAAATTAAATCTTAAAAGATAACCCAGATAAAGAGTAAAAAAGGATATTACAACATCTCCGAGTAAAAAAAACAGTGCCCTTTTAAAATTGGTAGGCTTAAAAATTTCTGATAATATCACAAACTCTCCTTACATCATCATCACTCATAGCCGTCCCGCTTGGTAAACATAGCCCTTTATTAAAATATTTTTCACTTTTACCGTTAACATAACTTTTTGCGTTGCTAAAAAGTGGCTGCATATGCATAGGTTTCCAAAGAGGTCTGCTTTCAATATTATTTTTGTACAACACTTCCATGACTTTTAAAGGCTCTTTATCTTTAAAAAGCAGTGTAGTAAGCCACCTGTTTCCTCTGCTGTGTTCTATTTCCGGCATAAATTCAGCAATATCGCTTAAATTTTCTCTATAAAGTTCGAAAATTCCTCTTTTTCGTTTAACCCTTTTTTCAATAACTTCCATCTGTCCGACACCTATTGCGGCAAGAACGTTGCTCATTCTATAATTATATCCGTATGTTTCGTGTTCATACCATGGAAAATCCTCTTTTGCCTGAGTTGAAAGAAATTTTGCTTCTTTTATCCACTCCTCATTATTACTGACAAGCATCCCTCCCCCGCTTGTTGTCAATATTTTATTACCGTTAAAACTGAAAACACCGAAGTCTCCAAATATTCCGGAATGTTTGCCTTTATAAAACGCACCGAGTGACTCCGCAGCATCTTCTATTAAATACGCCCCGTATTTTTTGCATAAATATACAATATCGTCAATTTTTCCTAACTGTCCGTATAAATGCGCAAGTATTACAGCTTTTGGCTTTTCTTTTTTTAAAGCTTCCTCCAGCAGATTCACATCCATCTGCCAATATTCGTCCGCATCTATAAATACAGGCTCGGCACCTTGATACAGCACAGGGGAAACACCGCCTATAAACGTGAAAGTTGATACTAAAACTTTATCACCGCTGTTTATTCCTAAAACCCTCAAAGCAAGATGCAGTGCCGAAGTTGCATTTATTACCGCTAAAGCATTTTTAGTACCTGTATAACTTTTTACAGATTCCTCAAATTTATCCACATACTCTCCAAGAGGCGCTATATAATTACTTTCAAATACTTTTTTGACATAATTAAGTTCATTTCCACTCATGTGGGGAGGAGAGAGGTAAATTTTTTTTAATCCTAAAAAATCATTTCCCACATTCTCAATTGTCAATTCTCCATTCTCCATTAAACAATCTCCCACCAATCATCCAAATTAAAAACTATTTTACACTTTTCAATATCAATTGCCATTTCACCTTCACTTTTTTCATCTATTTTTCGGTATTTATAATCTATTAATTTATAAAGCTTAACTTTTTTTAATTCATAATCAACCATCATATAAAACTCAACGCCCTCTTTTTCATAAGTTTCAAATTTAACAGTTTTATCTTTCAGGGCAGTTGAAGGGGACAAAATCTCCACTACAAGCTTAGGAGGGATTTTTATAAAGTCTTTAATTTTTTTGCAAACTACCGAAATATCAGGACGAAAAACATTAAACTCATCAATTATATAATCAAGCTCTGCATATGCGAAACACTTACCATCGCATTTTTTCAATGAATTTCTGATATCAGCAGCAATATTGACAAGTAAATTTTGATGAGGACCAAAAGGGCTCGGTGCCATTGCAATGGCATCTCCGTTTATTAATTCCCAGTCACCTTTCCAATTCTTATAATCTTCATAAGTATACGGAACTTTATATGCCGCCAAACTCATTTTAGCTCCTTAGCGTCTTTAAGATATATTCAATATCTTTTTTTAAAGACCAGTTTTTAATATATTCTTTATTGATTTTAACCTTATCAGGCCATATCACTTCATTATTATATTTAACAGGATCATCCACTTCAGCCAAAATTTGTTCTT
>JAMOSR010000027.1 GCA_027062985.1 Nautiliaceae bacterium | reverse complement strand
CCTTTAATATCTGTAAACCTAAAATCAACGAATTCAATTTCTCTGTCTTTGCATTCTTGGATAAATTCTTTGATTTTCATTTGCTCTCCTTTTTAAAATTTGAAATAATTATAACTAAGTTAAAATAAAATTTTTCTTAAAAAATGTATAAATTTTAATCAACGGAGTCAAAATGGAATTTATAGAAACGTTACTCATAAAAAACGCTCAAATTCAAAATTTTAAATATCATCTTTCAAGGGTCCAAAAAAGCTATAATTATTTTAAATGGAAATTTAACTTAAAAGAGTGGGAAGAGTTAAGAAAAAAACATTGGGAAAAAGAAACATCAAGATTGAGAATCACATATTCCGCTTACGGTATAAAACTTATAGAAACCTTTCCTTTAAAAAAAAGAGAATTTAAAAAATTTAAAATTGTCAAAATCAATTTTGATTATTCTTTTAAATATAAAAATAGAAAACATTTTGAAAAGATTTACAATCAATACAGAGGTTACGATGAATTTATTTTAGTAAAAAACGGTTTTATTACGGACACTACCATATCAAATCTGGCTTTTTTTACGGGAAAAGAGTGGATTACTCCAAAATATCCGCTGCTTAAAGGCACAAAAAGAGAAGAATTGTTAAAAAAAGGTTTTTTAAAAGAAGAAATAATAAAACTAAGCGATTTAAGATTTTTTAAAAAATTCGCTATGATAAACGCTATTTTAGATTTCGAGGAAAAAGAGATGTCATGTATCAAATTTTAAGTTTTTTAGCGGGTCTTGGTATTTTCATATTTGCTATGTCTCTTTTGGAAGAAAGTATAAAAAATATCGGTTTAAAAAAATTAAAAGACTTCGTTAAAAAATATACAAATACTATTTATGGAGGAATTCTCACCGGAATAGCAATAACCGCTCTTATACAATCCTCATCTGCCACAACCGTAATAGTCCTTGCTCTTGTAGGGGCCGGGATTATGCCGCTTAAAAACGCTATAGGAATTATTTTCGGAGCAAATATCGGAACAACAGTAACTACATGGATAGTCGCTCTTTTGGGTTTTAAACTTAAAATAACACTTTTATCAAATCCTCTTCTTATAATAGGAGCACTGGGATACCTGCTTGCGGAAAACAAAAAATATAAAAATCTGTTTTTATTTATGGTGGCGTTTGGCTTGGTGTTTATAGGTCTGGAATTTATGAAAGAGAGTATGAAAGAAATAGCGAATACAATAGACCTCAGTAAATATCAAAACTACAACTTTTTATTTTATGTGGGTCTTGGAATAGTAATAACGGCAATAATACAGTCTTCTTCGGCAACAACAGCTATAGTTTTAACAGCCTTGGCAGAAGGGGTTATAGAATATAAAATAGCCCTTCTTATCATAATAGGAGCCAACATAGGAACTACCATAACAGCCTGGCTTGGAAGCATAGGTAAAGATTACAATAAAAAAAGAGTCGCCTTAATCCATACCGTTTTTAACATAACAACCGCTCTATTGGTATTGGCTATTTTAAATCCTTTAAGTAAACTAACTCTTTTTATATCAAAAAACGACTATATAATAGCCGTCTCTATTTTTCATACAGTATTCAACGTTCTTGGAGTTTTAATTATGCTTCCTTTTGTAAATATGCTAGAAAAATTTTCAAAATTAATATTTAAAGAAAAACCGGTAATAGTAACCAAATATATAACCCATATAGACACGTCTTTACCTGAAATTGTAAATGAGGCTCTTCATAAAGAACTTAAAAGATTTATAAAAAAATCCCTAAAATTTTATTTACACACTTTTAAAATTTCTTCAAAAGCTTTTAAAAACCCAAATTATCTAAATCTTTTTATAGATTACGATATAGAAAAAGAGTATTCTTTACTTAAAAAACTCTCTTCCGAAATAGAAAAAACGGCTCTTGAAGTCAACAACGACGAAATACTTAAAATTCTTTATAAAATAACCCTCTCAAATAAACAGATAAAAGACATAGCCCATAACATAGATGAATTTTTATTTGACGATAATGAATTCTTAAAAACATACATCATGCAAATAAGAAATAAACTTTTAGTTTTTGCAAAAGAATTTTACGAATGGTTTAAACACGGAGGTAAAAAACCTGAATTTAAAGAAATAACCATAGATATCACACTTGCCATTAAAGAAAATAAAATAAGCCCTTATATCTCCATAACATTGCTAAACGTAAACTATTATATAAACAATGCTATTAAAAATTTAATAGATATTTGATAAAATACAATAAAAAAGGAAACAAATGAACTGGGACTTATCAGCGCTTTTTGATTCTGTTACAGAAGCTGAAGAATTTTTAAAACAAGCAATTTTCAGAGCAAAAGATTTTGAAAAAAAATATAAAAACAGATTATATACTTTAACCCCTGCAGAATTTATAGAAGTTTTAAAAGAATATGAAGAAATTTGGGAAAATATCGGAAGAGCCCTCACTTATATCTATCTTCAATTCGCTACAGATTCAAGTAAAGGCCCTTTTTTAGCGAAATTTCAAGAACTTGCAACACAGGCGGAAGAACATTTAATCTGGTTTGAACTTGAATTTATCCACCTTCCAATCGACAAACAACAAAGATTTATAGATAACGCCGGAGTTTATAAATATTATCTTATTCATTTACAAGAAGAAGCCCCTTATAAACTCAGCGAAAAAGAAGAAAAAATACTTATGAAAAAAGATTTAACATCAAACAGCGCTTTTACAAGACTGTTTGACGAAAGCTTAAGCAGGATAAAATTTTTCTTTGAAGGTAAAAAGTTAAGTGAAGAAGAAGTCTTAAGTAAACTATATTCGCCTGATAGAAACGAAAGAAAAAAAGCGCAGGTCAGCCTGACTCTTGGATTAAAGCCTCATCAGGAACTGTTAGCTTATATCTACAATCAGATAAAAAAAGACTGGAAAATAGATTATCTTGAAATCAGAGGATATGACGAACCGGAATCTCCGAGACATCTGGCAAACAGAGTCAGTAAAAAAAGTGTTGACGCACTGGTAAATACCGTAAATTCAAACACTTTTATCGTAGAAGATTACTATAACATAAAAAAAGAACTTTTAGGATATGAGAGGCTTTATGATTACGATAGATACGCTCCTATTAAACTGAGTGACAAAACTCCTGAAATTTCATATGAAGAAGCAAAAGAGCTGGTCTTAAAAGCTTTTAAAAATTTCTCACAGACATTTTATGAAATAGCTAAAAAAGCATTTGAAGAAGGATGGATAGATGTCTATCCAAAAGAAGGTAAAAGAAGCGGCGCTTTTTCACACTCGGCTACTCCAGCCGCCCACCCTTATGTACTTTTAAACTACACCAATCAAAGAAGAGACGTATTTACACTGGCTCACGAACTAGGTCACGCCATACATCAGTACCTGGCAAAAGACGTTGGATACTTAAACCAGGACACCCCTTTAACAACGGCTGAGACGGCAAGTATTTTTGCTGAAATGCTTTTATTTGAAGAGATTAAAAAAACTCTCTCAAAAGAAGAGCTTATAGAAACATACGCGGCAAAACTTGAAGATATTTTCGCAACTCTTTTTAGACAGATAGTATTTACGAATTTTGAAAGAAGAGTTCACAGTTTTGACGAACTAAAACCGGAAGAATATAATAAACTGTGGATGGAAGAAAACCAAAAAATGTTTGGTGAGAGCGTATATCTTACAAAAAATTATGAAATCTGGTGGAGTTATATTCCTCATTTTATACACTCTCCTTTTTATTGTTATGCATACTCTTATGCCCAGCTTTTAGTACTTAGTCTTTATAAACTGTATAAAGAGGGATTTGAAAAATTTGAAGAAAAATACATCGAATTTTTAAAACAAGGCGGAAGTATTCCTCCAAAAAAACAGTTCGCCACACTTTTTAATTTAAACATAGAAAGTGAGGATTTTTGGGAAAAAGGCATTAATGTCGTAAAAGATATGTTAAAAGAATTCAAGGAGGGCGTAAATGATTATAGAAAACAGTGATTTTAGGAAATTAAAGGAAAAACACGCAAAAGAGATTTTATCTTTTTTGCTTGATTTACAAGAAGAATTCAGTATAGTATGTGCTTATGAAGACATAGATTTTTCTCCAAAACTACCCGAACATATCTCCAGCGCATTTAAAGACGTAATAATATTTATCTTAGCAAACTACACTCTCTCAACCGCAAAAATAGAGGGTGAAAATCTAATATTTGAAGCTGGATTTGGGGAAGAAAATTTCGGAAGTGTAGTAACAGTCCCGATAGAAAACATCATTCAGATTTTAGAAGACGAAACTCCTCTTTTTATAAATGTGGCAGCTACACTGCCTAAACCTAAAAAGCCTAAAAACCCTTTTGAGCTAAATCCTAGAAACAAAAAATTTATGAGCGAATAAAGCTTAAAATCGCTTCTATATCTTTTGTTTTTTCTTTATATGTCATATATATTTTTCTTTTAAGATTTAAATCCTTAATTTTAGCCGCAAATAATTTTTTTTCTTTAAGTTCGTCTTTTATAACCATTTTTGAAATAATGGATACAACCTGCTCATGGGAATTCATAACGGTAAACTTCAATGCCGTAGAATTATGAACGATACTTATGATGTTAAGCATATCGCATTCAAAATGTTTTTCTTCAAATTCTTTTTTTATAAATTCTCTTGTAGAAGAATGAGGCTCTCGACATATCATTTTATAATTTTTTAAATCATCAAGGTCTATTGTAGGAGGAAGGGGTTTATTGGAAAAAAACACCAGCTCATCTTCTAGCCATTCAACATAATTAAGACCGTTATTTTTTTTCTTTGTAACAAAAGCCAAATCTATAGCGGAGTTTTTAACGTCTTCAAATAAAGCATCATTACTTTTAATTATAAGATTAATTTCTTTACCTATAAGGGTTTTAAAATATCTTATACACTCAGGAAGATTATAGTTTCCCACAGTAGGACTAGCCCCTATTAAAAAAGGAGAATCTAAGTTTTTAAATTTTTCTATCTTTTTATCAAAATCTTCTAAAAAATTTTCAAATTCATTTGCTATTTTTAAAAAATTTTGCCCGTCCTTCGTAAGGATAACCCCATTTTTCTTTCTTTCAAAAAGAGTAACTCCTAAAAAATTTTCCAAAATTCGAATCTGCTGGGTTACAGCCGGCTGAGAAATTCCTAATATTTTACTGGCTTTTGAAAAACTGGACTCTTTATTAATTACCAAAAACGTATAAATTTTATCCAAATACTTAATAACCATCTCCCCACTTTAATATTTTTTATAAGAATTATAACTAAAACTTATAACTTTTTGCAAAAATTTTTTTGATATAATTAAAATAAAAAGTGAGGAATATGAAATTTTTAGAAGAATTAAATGAAGCACAAAAAAAAGCCGCTACGCATATAGACGGTGCTCTACTTATATTAGCGGGGGCCGGAAGCGGAAAAACAAAAACAATTACCACCAGACTTGCTTATCTTCTATCTTTAGGAATAGACCCGGCAAGCACACTTACCCTGACTTTTACGAATAAAGCCGCAAGCGAAATGAAACAAAGAGCCCTTAATTTAATTGGAGACAATATATCTCATCCGCCGTTACTCCTTACATTTCACAAGTTCGGGCTTATATTTTTAAAACTTTATATACATCTTTTAAATAGAAACAATAATTTTGTTATTATCGACAGTGACGACCAGAAAAAAATATTAAAATCCATATCTTCGGATTTACCTCCAAATTTTATGAGCAAAGAGATAAGCAAATACAAAAATTCTTTTTTGTCTCCGGATGAAGTTTATAACTTGGCAAATGAAAAAGTTTACAAACAGATGGCTTTAATTTATGATAAATATCAAAAATATCTTCTTGAAAACAATTTGGTAGATTTTGATGATTTATTATTATTAACATACCAAATTCTAAATGAAAATAAAGACCTGGCAAAAGAAATAAGTAACAAATACCAATACATTATGGTAGATGAATATCAGGATACCAATGAAATTCAACTTTTACTTTTAAAAAAACTGTGCTTAACCCATAGTAATATATGTGTAGTAGGAGACGACGACCAAAGCATTTACGGCTTTAGAGGGGCAAACCACAAAAATATTTTAGAATTTGAAAAAGATTTTAACGCAAAGGTTATTAAACTCGAACTGAATTACCGCTCTACCAATCAGATACTAAAAGCTGCAAACAGTCTTATAAGTTTTAATAAAAACAGATATGATAAAAAACTGATATCGGCATTAGGAGATGGAAAAGAGGTCGAAGTTATAGAAAACTTTAATGAAGTGGCAGAAGCCGAAACAATAGCAAAAAGAATAAAAGAATTAATTCAAAACGGCGTTTCTCCAAATGAAATAGCTGTTCTTTACAGAATAAACGCACTTTCCCGGTCTATTGAAGATGGACTTAGAAGTTACGGCATTAACTACAAATTAGTCGGAGGTATGAAATTTTACGAAAGAGAAGAAATAAAAGATTTGATAAGTTACTTACGCCTTATAGTAAATCCCAACGATGATTACTCATTTAAAAGAGTGGTAAACAAACCCCGAAGAGGAATAGGAAAAACAACTTTAATAAAACTTGAAGAAGCAAAAAAGGATAAATCTTTTATAGAATTTATAAAAGAAGACGACCTTAATTTTATCAGTAAAAAAGCAGCTAAAACCTTAAAAGATTTTGTCCAGTTTATAAACTTTTTAAGTAAGCTTCCTATTGAAGAAATTCCTGAAATTTTAGAAGAGAATATAAATCTTTCAACTTCTTATAAAGACGAGGATAAAAAAAGAAACGTAGAAGAATTTTACGGGATGATAAGAGAAAAAAAAGATTTAACTTTAAGAGAATTTTTAAACGAACTCTCTCTTGAAAGCGACCAGGACAAACTATCTGATGCTTTAATAAACGTTATGACCATTCACGCAAGCAAGGGACTTGAGTTTGAACATCTTTTCGTTATAGGATTGGAAGAAGGATTTTTCCCTTTAAACGATGCCGATATAGAAGAAGAGAGGCGACTAGCTTATGTAGCCATTACAAGAGCAAAAAAAGAACTGGTACTTTCTTATACAAAAAGCAGATATTTAAGAGGACAAAGAACTCATGTGAACAAAAGCAGATTTTTAACGGAAGCCGGCCTTATAAAAGGCAAAGTAGCCCTTAAAGAATCAAATTCTTTAAAAGTCGGGTCCCTTGTAAAACATAAAGTATTCGGCACCGGAAGAGTTATAGGCATAAATAAAGCGGGAAATAAAAAGAAACTTAAAATAGATTTTGGAGGAAGCGTTAGAGAAATTTTAAGCGATTTTGTGGAAAAAATATAAAAGAGGAAATAATGAAAAAATGTAACAATATGATTTTTGTAGCGAACAAACCTATGTTTATCAGTTCAAATAAATTTCTCTCTCAGTTAAAAAAAAAATATGGAATAAAAAAAATGGGATTTTCAGGAACTCTTGACCCTTTTGCATGCGGATGCCTTATTATAGCTTCGGGTCAATATACAAAACTGTTTAGATTTTTACAAAAAACTCCAAAAGAATATATAGCGACATTAATGCTTGGAGCGTATTCGCCTACCATGGATGTTGAAAAAATAGAAAAAATAGAAGAAGTAAAACCTTTAACTACGGAAAAAATAAAAGAAGTATTAAACTCGTTTAAAGGCAAACAAAAACAACTGCCTCCAAGATATTCGGCAAAAAAAATCAACGGAATAAGGGCCTACACCACAAACGGCAAAGACTTTCTGGATAAAGAAATAGAAGTAGAAATCTTTAATATGGAACTTATAAATTATTCTCATCCTTTTATTACGTTTAAATCAAGCGTAAGTGAAGGTACCTATATAAGAACTCTCGGATTTGACATAGCTAAAAAACTAGGCACCGTAGGTACTCTCACATATTTAGAAAGAACAAAGGAAGGGAAATTTATATATGAATGTGAAAAACTTCTCAACCCTCTGGATTTTCTCAAAATTCCTCAAAATTTTTATTTAAAAGAGAGCGAAAATTTGCTTTTAGGAAAAAAACTTGATATAAATGATTTTAAATTAAAAGAAAACGGAGAATATTTTGTAAAATACAATAACTATTTTGCAATAATAAAAATAGAAAACACGGAAGTAAAATATCTGTTAAACAGGATGGAGTTATGTTAGTAATATCAAGAAAAGAAAATCAAAAAATAAAAATAGGCGAAGATATAGAATTAGTTATTGTAGAAATAGGAAAAAACCAGGTAAAAATAGGTATAGACGCTCCTCAAAATATAAAAATTCTAAGAGGAGAACTGGTAGAAGAAATTACAAAAGAAAATAAAAAAGCAAATAAAGAGATAAGTTACGAACAATTAAAAAGTTATTCAAAGGCGCTTTTATGAAAATAAAAGCTTATGCAAAAGTAAATATCTTTCTAAAAATAGTAGGACATGACGGAGTTTATCATCTGTTAAAATCAAGATTTATGAAAGTAAAACATTTATATGATGAAATAGAAATAGTAGAAGCCGATAAATTTAATATAGTAGGAGATATCAACTGTGTTTTAAGAGACAATACGGTTTTTAAAGCTTATGTAGAACTTACTTCAAAATATCCCGATATAAAAAAATGGTTTATAGGAAAAGAAATAAGAATAAACAAAAACATTCCTGAAATGGCCGGACTTGGAGGAGGAAGCAGCGACGCAGCCGCATTTTTAAGATTAGTAAATGAAAAAAGCGGTCTTAACTTATCAACACAAGAACTAATAGAAATAGGCAAAAAAATAGGAAGCGATGTTGCTTTTTTTATTACGGACGCTGAAGTCGCAGATGTTTACGGCAGAGGAGATATTGTAATCCCTAGAGATGAAAATGCTTTAGCTTTAGAAATTTTCACCCCTCCTATAGAATGTTCCACACCGGCAGTATATCAAACATATAAACAACATTTTTTTAACCCACAAGACAGTGATTTTGATAAAAAAGAAACATTGGAATTATTAAATAATTACAAACCTTCAGAATTAAACGACTTATTAAAACCGGCCCTTATGCTTTACCCGGATTTATATAAATACCAAGATTTCGGATTTTTTAGCGGAAGCGGCAGCAGTTTTTTTAAATTAAAATAATCATCCCTCTACATTAAAAGAATCTTCTTTTGCTTCTTGATAATATTTTTGAAGCTTCTTAACTTCTTGCATATTATTAAAAAGTTTTAACTTTTCTTTTTTTAAAATTTCATTTGCCTTATTTATAAAAGACAAAATTTCCTGAGCTTCTTTTATAGAGGAAAAAGAAGGCTCTTTACTGGAAATTTCTATAATTTTTCCTATATCGTTATTAATAATAGCTAATTTTAATTCATTTAAAGAAAACTTATCCATTTCAAAGACCCGTTTCTTCTTTCCATGCTTCTATCAAGCCTTTTAAAACTCTTATAACATCGTCTAAATATTTCGTTTCGTTTTCCAAATTAGCTTTTGCAAGCAATTCCAATTGATAAGCATAAAGACCGTTCAAATAATATGCAATATCCCCTCCTTTTTCAAAGTCAAGCGCATTTATAAGTTCTATAAAAATATTGGAGGTTTTTATAATATATTTTACTTTTTCTTCTATATCTCCTTCTTTTATAGCTTTTTTTGCAAAATTAGCAAATCTTAAAGCCCCTTCGTAAAGCATTAAAACCAATTTTTCCGGTTTGTCTATATTTATATTCATCTGATTATAACTGTTTAAAGCTTTATTATATGTCATTGTTTTATCCTTTATTTAGAATTAATTGCTTGCTGAATTGCCATAGTCAATGTCTGACTCATAGCGTTAAACTTATTTATAGATTCGTCATATGCCGCAAACTGTTTAGCCATTATTTCATATTTTGTTTCTAAAAATTTTTTCATAGCATCCTTTCTGTCCTCATATCTATCTTCTTCATCCTTAATCTGTTTATCAAGGAGATTCAAATTTGAATTATCCCCAGTTATGCTAGTTTCAAAATCTGTTTTTAAATTAGTAAAAGCTGTTTCAAAAAATCGTTGGGTCAAATCAGGTGCCTTTTCATATGATTCTTTAAATTTACTTTCATCAAAACTCAGCATTCCGTTTCTATTTATAGAAAAACCTACATCGGTCGCCGAAAAAATTATATTTTCGGTATATTGATTTCCATTTCTATCGGTTTTTGTCACCTTATCGCTTAAAATCACTCCGAAAATATCATGGCTAAATTTACTGCTAAGCATCGTAAAATCGCTATCCCCCTGAAAAAGACCCACATTACCACTATCTTTATCATATGCCGTTAAACTTTGAAGATTTGAAACCATTGAATTATAATCTGCTACAAACTTTTTAATGGACTTTACTATTTCATCTACATTATTATCTATTTTTACCGTAGATTTTCCTGTTGAAGAAAGATTAATAGTAACCCCAGGTATTAAATCCTCAATGGTATTACTCTCTCTTTCCACCTCAACCCCGTTATAAGTAAAGTTAGAATTTTGTGCCGTCTGTAATCTGTTTGAATTACTAAAATCAGTATTATCGTTAAAAGACGTCGTTAAATTAGAGTCATCAATCGAAATATCTCCGATTGCCTGAATGTTGAATTTAATTTGACCGTCTACAAACTCGGCACTTATTCCCAATGAATTTCCTTCACTGTCTTTTAATCCTCCATTATTAATAGCATCAATAAAATCACTAACAGTAGTTCCATCTTCCACATCCATTTGGTAATGTTCTCCGTTTACCGCTACGGTAAACGTTTGAGTACTTCCTGTACTGTTTACTACATCGGTATCTGAATTATATACTTTAGACTTATAATCGGTTGCATTTAACCCTAAATCGTCTATTTTTGAAAAATCAAATTTTATAATATTATTTTTTCCGGTTTTATCTGCTTTTAAAACAAGTTTATAAGGATTATCGCCAATTCCTGTATCTATAAT
>JAMOSR010000026.1 GCA_027062985.1 Nautiliaceae bacterium | reverse complement strand
ATGGCTTAAAGAGCAGATTGAAAAAGTGTGTAAATATATTGATTTTAGTGAATTTAAAGAAAGGGTGGCTTATTTATTAGAAAAATTTGATGCAAATGAACTTTTTGAATGTATCTATTTACAACTTGAAAAAGAAAAAAACAGTTAAATTCACTTTCTTGCTCAAATTTAATCTTATTTTGTAGAAGGATAAAAATGAAAGACATACAAAAAGAGTTTTTAGACAATAGAGATTTGACAAAAGATATGTGGAGAATGTTTAGGGTGCTTAGTGACTTTACAGATGCGTTTGAAGAGCTTGAGGATATTCCTCCTGCAATTTCGATTTTCGGGAGTGCAAGAGAAAAGCCTGGGAGTTTTTATTATGAAAAAGCAACCGAAATATCAAAAAAACTCAGTGAAAAAGGTTTTGCCATACTTACAGGCGGAGGTCCTGGGATTATGGAAGCTGCCAATAAAGGCGCAAAAATCAGTATAGGGCTTAATATTGAGCTTCCTCACGAACAACATATAAATCCGTATGTAAAAATTCCTCTTAAATTTAGATATTTTTTCACTAGAAAGGTTACATTTTTAAAATACAGTGTTGGAACCGTTATGATGCCCGGAGGTTTTGGAACGCTCGATGAATTAAGCGAAGTTTTGGTTTTAATACAGACAAAAAAAATGAGTAAAATCCCGGTTGTGTTTTTCGGAAGTGAATTTTATAAGCCGCTTTTGAAGTTTTTCGACACGATGCTTGAATACGGTTATATTGATGAAGGGGATAAAAAACTTTTTATTGTAACTGATGATGTAGATGAGGCTGTGGAATATATAAATAAAAATGCATTTCACCCGAAAATCAAGCATTCTTAGATTGTGTTATTCTTTTCTTTTTCCTTATAATAAGGAAAAAATCCCTCTGTTTTCTCTTGATTAAAACTTAAAAATCCCTTATAATTTCAACTCCAAACAGCGTGGCAAACCACGAGATCTTTAAAAAGGAAGAAAATGGAAAAAATCAGAATCAAATTACAAGCATATGACCACAGAGTGCTTGATAAAGCGGTTTCTATTATTACAGATGCTATTAAAAGAACTGGTGCGGAAGTAAAGGGACCAATTCCTCTACCTACTAAAATCAGAAGATATACAGTTTTAAGATCACCTCACATCAATAAAGATTCAAGAGAACAATTTGAAATCAGAATTCACAGAAGACTTATTGATGTTGTTAATGCGTCACCTGATACTGTTGACCAACTTATGAAGCTAGAGTTGGCACCAGAGGTTGATGTAGAAGTTAGGGCATTAAGTTAAGGAGAATTGAATGGAATTTATAGTTGAAAAAATCGGAATGAGTAGAACAGTAGGAGAGAAAAGTATCCCTGTTACGTTATTAAAAATAGTACCTGCAAAAGTTTGCGAAGTTAAAGAAGACGGAAAAGCATTAGTTGCTTATCCTAAAGGTAAAAAAGTAACTAAACCTATTGAAGGTATGCAAAAAAAATACGGGCTAAGTAAAGAATTTAACAGATTCGTAGAGTTAGCGGTAGCTAACACTGAAGCTGGAGATTTATCTCTTGAGCCTCTAAAAGAAGCAAAAAAAGTAAAACTTACTTTTAAAAGCAAAGGTAGAGGTTTTCAAGGTGTTGTAAAAAGATATGGATTTGGCGGAGGACCTGGAAGCCATGGTTCAAGATTTCACAGAGCGCCTGGGTCAATTGGTAACTGTGAATTCCCAGGAAGAGTTATGCCTGGTAAAAAAATGCCGGGGCATTACGGAAACAAAAACGTAACAGTTAACGCTGAAGTAGTAGAATTTGACCCTGAAATGGGTGTTTTAGTAATTAAAGGAAGCGTTCCGGGAGCAAACGGAAGTTTTGGAAAAGTAAGGATTGTGAAATGAGCGTAGAAATTAAAAAAATTAATCAGTTACCTGAAGACTTTCAAAACATAAATCCGCATAACCTTTACCTTTATGTGAAAGCTTATTTGGCTAATCAAAGAGCGGGAACGGCTCATACTAAAACAAGAGGTGAAGTTAGCGGTGGTGGAAAAAAACCATTTAGACAAAAAGGTTTAGGAAGAGCTAGACAAGGTTCAATCAGAGCGCCTCATTTTGTTGGTGGTGGTGTAGCTCATGGACCAAGAAACGAAAGAGACTGGTCACAAAAACTTAATAAAAAACAAAAAAGAGTTGCGCTTAAATACGCACTTAACGAAAAAGCTGAAAATGAAAAATTATATGTTGTACCTGGAATTAAAATTGAATCCGGAAAAACTAAAGATGCTCAAAAATGGTTAAATAACTTTAATGAAAGAGATTATTTAATTGTTGTTGACGAAATGGATGAAAAAACATTTTTAGCATTTAGAAATATTCCAAACGTATATATTATTACACCGGAAGAATTAAACGCATATTATGCAAGCGTATTCAAAAGCATTATTTTTGATGAAGCTGCATTTGATAAAGTTATAAAGGGCTAAGCTATGGCGGATATTACAGATATTAAATCAATCGTTTATACGGAAAAAGCTCTTAATTTACAAGAGCAAGGCGTTTTAGTAGTTCAAACGTCACCAAAAGTTACTAAAAATCAACTTAAACAGATTTTTAAAGAGTATTTCGGTGTTACACCTGTTAAGGTAAATTCACTTAGACAAAAAGGAAAAGTGAAAAGATTTAGAGGAATCGAAGGTAAAAGACCTGATTATAAAAAATTCTATGTTAAATTACCTGAAGATGCAAAACTTGAAAGCCTAAGTGTATAAGGATAGAAGATGGCAGTAAAAACATATAAACCATATACACCGTCAAGAAGATTTATGAGTACACTTGATAACAGTGATATTACTTCAAAACCGACGGTTAAAAAATTATTAATCAAACTTCCGGCAAAAGCGGGAAGAAACAATCAAGGTAGAATTACTTCTCGCCACAGAGAAGCCGGGCATAAGAAACTTTACAGAATTATTGATTTTAAAAGAAATAAATTTGGAGTTCCTGGTAAAGTAATGACAATTGAATACGATCCTTACAGAAACTGTAGAATTTGTTTAATCAGCTATGCTGACGGAGATAAAAGATATATTATCCAACCGGAAGGTCTTAAAGTCGGCGATACGGTAATGGCGGCGGAAGCCGGTCTTGATATTTTACCTGGGAATGCAATGAAACTTAAAAATATTCCTGTTGGTACTGTTGTTCACAATGTTGAAATGAAGCCTGGAAAAGGCGGACAAATCGCAAGAAGTGCAGGTAACAGCTGCCAAATTATGGGACGTGAGGGAAAATACGTAATTCTTAGACTTCCAAGTGGTGAAATGAGAAAGATTCTTGGTGAATGTATGGCTACAATCGGTACTGTAGGAAATGCTGATTATCAAAATATTACAATCGGTAAAGCCGGAAGAAGCAGATGGCTTGGAATCAGACCTCAAACAAGAGGTATTGCAATGAACCCAATCGACCATCCACACGGTGGGGGTGAAGGTAGAAGTAAAGGTAACCATCCTGTTACGCCTTGGGGAATGCCTACTAAAGGTTATAAAACTCGTAAGAAAAAACCAAGCGATAAATATATAATTTCAAGAAGAAAGAAATAAGGATAGCTCATGGCTAGAAGTTTAAAAAAAGGTCCTTTTGTAGATGACCATTTAATGAAAAAAGTACTTAAAGCAAAAGAAGAAAAAAATCCAAAACCTATTAAAACTTGGTCAAGAAGAAGTACTATTACTCCTGAAATGATAGGTTTGACAATTAATGTTCATAACGGAAGAGATTTTGTTCCCGTTTATATTACGGAAAGACACGTTGGATTTAAACTTGGTGAATTTGCACCGACTAGAACTTTTAGAGGACATAAAGGTTCTGTTCAAAAGAAAATAGGTAAGTAAGGATAGGTGATGAGTAAAGCAGTATTAAAATTTATCAGACTTTCACCAACTAAAGCCAGACTGATTGCTAGAGAAATTCAGGGAATGAACGCAGAAGAAGCACTTGCGAAATTGGAATTTATGCCAAATAAAGCGGCTAGAGTTATTGCAAAAGTTCTTGCAAGTGCTGTAGCAAACGGCGGTTTTGATGCAAATGAGGTTGTAGTAAAAAAATGTACAGTTGATAGAGGTCCATATCTTAAAAGATTTAGACCAAGAGCAAGAGGTATGGCAAGTAGAATTCAAAAACCTACAGCTCATATTTACGTAGAAGTTGAAAAGGAAAGCTAATGGGTCAAAAAACAAATCCAATCGGACTAAGACTTGGTATTAACAGAAACTGGAGAAGTAGATGGTTTATTAACTATAACACTATGCCTGAAAACGTATTAAACGATTACGAGCTTAGAAAATTTTTAAAGAAAAAACTTTATTATGCAGGTGTTAGCGATATTATTATCGAAAGAACGCCAAAAAAAGTTAGAATTACGATTTTTGCTGCAAAACCTGGAATTATCATCGGTAAAGGCGGTAGCGAAGTTGAGGCTCTTAAAAAAGAACTTCAAAAATTAATTGGCGATAAAGAACTTATTCTTAATATTAAAGAAGAAAGAAAGCCTCAGCTTAGTGCTCAGCTTGCGGCTGAAAACGTTGCCACTCAGATTGAAAGAAGGGTAGCGTTTAGAAGAGCTATGAAAAAAGTTATTCAAAACGCTCTAAAAGCCGGAGCAAAAGGTATTAAAGTTCAAGTTTCAGGAAGACTTAACGGAGCCGAAATGGCTAGAACTGAATGGTATCTTGAGGGTAGAGTTCCTCTACATACATTAAGAGCTAAAATTGACTACGGATTTGCAGAAGCTTTAACAACTTATGGAATTATCGGAGTAAAAGTTTGGATATTCAAAGGTGAGGTTCTTCAAAGAAAAGGTCAACAACCAGTAGAATCTTCAACAGAGGAGAGAAGACCTCAAAGAAGAAGAAAAGGACGCAGACATGTTAATGCCAAAAAGAACTAAGTACAGAAAACAACAAAAAGGTAGAAACAGAGGTAAGGCATACAGAGGAAACAGCCTTGCATTTGGAACGTACGGATTAAAAGCCCTTGAACTTGGAAGAATTAATTCAAGACAGATTGAAGCTGGAAGGGTAGCTTTAAGTAGAACTATGAAAAGAACTGGAAAAATCTGGATTAGAGTATTTCCTGATAAACCTTTAACTGCAAAACCTGTCGGTGTTAGGATGGGTAAAGGTAAAGGTAGTGTTGAAGAGTGGGTAATGAATATTCAACCTGGAAGAATTATTTTTGAAATTACAGGTGTTGATAACAACACTGCTATTAGAGCATTAACTCTTGCAGCTGCTAAATTACCTTTTAAAACAAAAATCGTAACTATGGAGAGTGAAAATGAGCTATACTAAACTTAATGTAGCGGAACTTGTTGAAAAAAGTGAAGCAGAGCTTCAAGAACTTTTAAAAAATAAAAAAATGGAACTTTTCGAAACAAGAATGAAACTTAAAACAATGCAGCTACAAGATACATCTTTGGTTTCAAAAATTAGAAAAGACATCGCAAGAATTAAAACTGCGATGAGAATGAAAAGGGGTAACTAATGCCTAAAAGAGTTATTCAAGGAAAAGTTATTAAAAAAACGGGTGATAAAACTATCAACGTTTTAGTTGAAAGAAAAGTTTTACACCCTAAATATCATAAAATTGTTAAAAAATTTAAAAAATACCTAGTTCACGATGAAGAAAATGCTGCTAATGTTGGTGATATTGTAACTGCTATTGAGCATAGACCAATTTCTAAAAGAAAAACGTTCGTTCTTAAAGAAATTGTTGAGAGAGGAGAATAAGAATGATTCAACCATTTACAAGACTAAAAGTCGCTGATAACAGCGGTGCTAAAGAAATTATGTGTATTAAAGTTTTGGGAGGGTCAAAAAGAAGATACGCAAGAGTTGGTGACATTATTGTCGCTTCTGTTAAAAAAGCCCTTCCAAACGGTAAAATTAAAAAAGGTCAGGTTGTTAAAGCTGTTGTAGTTAGAACAAAAAAAGAACTTCAAAGAGAAAACGGTTCTTTAATCAGATTTGATGATAATGCGGCGGTAATTATTGACGCTAAAAAAGAACCTGTTGGAACTCGTATTTTCGGACCTATTGCTAGAGAAGTTAGATATGAAGGTTTCCAAAAAATTACATCACTTGCTCCGGAGGTGTTATAATGGCAGCTAGAAAAAATCAGCCTCCTAAATTCAAAATTAAAAAAGGCGACAACGTAAAAGTTATCGCTGGAGATGATAGAGGCAAAATCGGTGAAGTTTTAAAAGTTATTCCTAAAGAAGCTAAAGTTATAGTTAAAGGTGTGAATATTGTTAAAAAGGCTGTTAAGCCAACTGAACAAAACCCAAAAGGTGGATTTGAATATATCGAAAAACCTATTCACATCTCTAACGTAAAAAAAGTAGAAGGTTAAGGCAATGGCTAGAACATTTGAAGTAAAAGAGAGATACTATAACGAAGTTAGACCTAAGCTTGTTGAAGAATTCGATATTAAAAATCCGATGCTTATTCCTAACCTTGAAAAAATCGTTGTTAGTGCCGGTGTAGGTGAGGGAAGCAGAGATAAAAAATTCCTTCAAAGCGTAGCTGATACATTAACAATTATTACCGGGCAAAAAGCCGTTATTACTCCTGCTAGAAAATCAGTAGCGGGATTTAAAGTAAGAGAAGGTATGCCTGTAGGTGTTAAAGTTACACTTAGAGGCGATATGATGTGGAACTTCTTACAAAAACTAATTTCGATTGCTCTTCCGAGAGTTAGAGACTTTAAAGGTGTTAACAGAAACGGTTTTGACGGAAGAGGTAATTTCAACTTCGGTCTTGATGAGCAACTTGTGTTTACAGAAGTTGATTATGACGATATTATTAAAGTTCACGGTATGAATATTAATATTTCAACGACAACTGAAGACGATAAACAGGCTGAAAGAATGCTTGAACTTATCGGATTCCCATTTACAAAAGGAAAGTAAAATGGCAAAAAAAAGTATGATTGCTAAAGCTAAAAGAAAACCTAAATTCAAAGTTAGGGCATATACAAGATGCTCTATTTGTGGTAGGGTTCACTCTGTTTATAGAGATTTTGGTATTTGTAGAATTTGCCTTAGAAAAATGGCAAACGAGGGATTACTCCCTGGTGTAAAAAAAGCAAGCTGGTAAAAGGATGCCACAATGATGAATGATATTATTGCAGATGGATTAACAAGAATCAGAAACGCTTCTATGAGAGGGTTGGAGGTTACTAAATTAAACCACTCAAAACTTATGGAAGATGTTTTAAAAGTTTTCGAAGAAAAAGGTTATATTGAAACTTTTAAAGTTATCGAAGATGGAAATAAAAAATTTATTAACGTTACTTTAAAATATGATGAAAACGGAAACTCAGTAATTAACGAAGTAAAAAGAGTTTCAAAGCCTGGAAGAAGGGTTTATAAAGGTTATCAAGATATTAAAAACTTTAAAAATGGTTTTGGTACGTTGGTTGTTTCTACAAATAAAGGTGTATTGCCTAATGATGAAGCTTACAGACAAAAAGTAGGCGGCGAAGTTATTTGTAGTATTTGGTAAAAATTAATAAGGAGAGCTTTAATGAGTAGAATTGGTAAGCAGCCCGTAAAGTTAGCTTCTGGCCTTGAAGCTAAGCTTGAAGGGAATAAATTAATTATTTGTAAAGGCCAAGATTGTAAAGAAATTGACACTAAAGGTGTTGTTAAGGTAAATATCGAAGGTGATACCTTAACATTTGAACCTGTTAATGAAGAAAAATTCTCAAAAGCTATGTGGGGAACGGTAAGAGCGTTAGCAAATAACGCGGTTATCGGACTTACTAAAGGTTTTGAAAAGAAACTTGAAATCAACGGGGTTGGTTATAGAGCAGCTGTTAAAGGTAATGTTCTTGAACTTCAACTTGGATATTCTCATCCGATTGAATATCAAATCCCTGAGGGGATAACTATTACCGTTGAAAAAAATATCATTACCGTAAAAGGAAGTGATAAACAACAAGTTGGACAAGTGGCAGCGGAAATCAGAAGCTTCAGAAAACCTGAACCTTATAAAGGTAAAGGTGTTAAATATGTTGATGAAGTTATAATCAGAAAAGCTGGTAAAACAGCTAAAAAATAAGGGTGAGAGATGAGAAGAAGTAAAGCATTAGCAAAAAGAGACTTAAGAAGACTTAAAAGAAAAAGAAGAGTTAGAGGTAGAATCAGCGGAACGGCTGAAATGCCAAGAGTAACTATTTATAAATCAAACAGATATATTATAGTTCAAGCTATTGATGACGTTGCTGGTCATACTCTTGCATTCTTAAACACCGCTCATCTTGAAGAAAAACTTCCTTCAAATATTGAAGGTGCAAAAAAAGCGGCTGCTATTTTTGCTGATAAATTAAAAGCCGCTAATATCGAAAAAGTTGCTTTTGATAGAAACGGTTATAAATATCATGGTGTAGTTGCAGCATTTGCAGATACTCTAAGAGAAAATGGTATAAAACTATAAAGGACAAGGCAAATGGCTAAAAAACAACAAGTTATTAAAGATTACAATAGAGAAGAATTTGAAGAAGTAGTTGTTAATATCGGTAGAATTACTAAGGTTGTTAAAGGTGGTAGAAGATTCAGATTTAACGCCTTAGTAGTTGTTGGAAATAAAAAAGGTATTGTTGGAGTAGGAACTGGAAAAGCTAAAGAGGTTCCGGATGCTATTAAAAAAGCAATTGACGATGCTTTTAAAAACCTTGTTAAAATTGAAGGTATTCACGGAAATACTATCAATCATGACGTTCAGGCTAAATTTAACGCATCAAAAATTTTATTAAAACCTGCAAGTGAAGGTACCGGACTTATCGCCGGTGGTGCGGTAAGACCAGTGCTTGAACTTGTCGGTATTAAAGATATTTTATCTAAATCCCTTGGTTCAAACGAACCACACAACCTTGTTAGAGCAACAATTAAAGCTCTACAAATGATTAAAAGTAAAAAGGCTTAAGTCATGGCGTTAGAAAATTTAAAACCAGCATGCGGATCTACACATAAAACAAAAAGAGTAGGTCGCGGACCTGCTAGCGGTTACGGTAAAACTTCTACAAGAGGGCAAAAAGGTCAAAAAAGTAGAACAGGGTATTCTCAAAAAAGAGGTTTTGAAGGTGGACAAACTCCACTTCAAAGAAGATTACCAAAAGTTGGGTTTACTAGTAAAAGAGAAAAGCCTCAGGCTATTAATGTGGATAAAATCAGCGGAATTTTAGAACTTGAAGAAATTACAATTGAAAACTTAAATAAATTCGTAAAAATAAAGTCTAAAAAAGTAAAACTTATCGGAACTAAAGCTAAAGAACTTAAAGATAAAATAAAAGACGCTAATATTACAACTTCTGGAAAGTAAGGGTATGAATCCGATAGCTAAAAAAATCTTAATTACCCTTGGCTTTCTTCTTATTTATAGAATTCTTGCTTATGTACCTGTGCCAGGGGTTAATATAGATGTAATTAAAGAATTTTTTTCCGGACATCAAAACGATGCCTTAGGCTTACTTAATATGTTCAGCGGTAATGCTGTGAGCCGTATGAGTATTATAGCACTTGGTGTAATGCCTTACATTACTGCTTCTATTATTATGGAACTTCTTGCCGCTACATTTCCTGGACTTGGAGAACTTAAAAAAGATTCCCAAGGTTTTCAAAAATATATGAAAATTATAAAATACGCAACGGTTGCAATTGCTTTTATCCAGGCAATCGGTATTGCTATGGGACTTACTTCTATGACCGGGAAAATGGGTGAGAGTGCTGTTATGATAGATACCACTACTTTTATTATTTTAGCTGCTTTTTCTATGCTTGGCGGGACTATGCTTCTTGTATGGATAGGGGAGCAAATTACCGAAAGAGGTATAGGAAATGGTATAAGTTTGATTATTTTTGCAGGTATAGTAAGTGCCATTCCATCCGCTATAGTCGGAACTTTAAATCTTGTTGACGTTGGGGAACTCAGCGTTATAGGTTTAATATTTATATTGGCTATTGTGGTAGGAACTATTTCGTTTATTATTTATGTTGAACTTGCCGAGAGACGTATTCCTGTTTCTTATCAGAAAAAAGTTCTAATGCAAAATAGATTTAAAAGAATTATGAATTATATTCCTATAAAACTTAATTTAAGTGGGGTTATACCTCCTATTTTTGCAAGTGCGATTTTAATGTTCCCTTTAACTGTACTTAGCGGAGTTAGCAATCCTGTTTTGGTTCAGATAAGGGATTTATTAAATCCAAATGGATATTTATTTCATATAATAGAATTTTTTCTAGTAATTTTCTTTGCGTATTTTTATGCTTCTATTGTATTTAATGCTAAAGAAATCGCAGAAAATCTTAAAAAACAAGGCGGTTTTATTCCAGGAATAAGACCTGGTGAACAGACTGCTAAATTTTTAAATGAAGTAGCAAGCAGATTAACTTTTTGGGGGTCTTTATATTTAGGACTGATTACTGTGCTTCCATGGTTACTTGTAAAATTATTGGGTATTAATTTTTATTTTGGTGGAACAGCCGTTCTTATCGTGGTTCAGGTGGCAATTGATACTATGAGAAGAATTCAGGCTCAGCTTACTATGCAAAAATACGATACTTTATCCGTTACAGGGCTTTAAGCCCTTTTATTTTATTAAAGTTAGGAGAGTGATTTTATGGCAATAGCTATTAGAAAACCAAAAGAGATTGAAGAAATAAAAAAACCGGCTAGACTTGTGGCTGAAACATTAAAATTATTAAGGGAAAATACAAAGCCTGGTATAACTCCTTTAGAGCTTGACAAAATGGCTGAAGATTTTATTAGAAGTCGAGGAGGAAGACCTGCTTTTAAGGGTTTATATGATTTTCCAAATAGTGTATGTATTTCAGTTAACGGATGTGTAATACATGGGATTCCGACAAATAAACCTTTAAAAGAGGGTGATATAGTAGGTTATGATATTGGTGTAGAAATGAATGGCTGGTATGGAGATGCGGCTATTACTGTAGGTGTTGG
>JAMOSR010000025.1 GCA_027062985.1 Nautiliaceae bacterium | reverse complement strand
GTTGATGAAGATTTAAAAATAGGAGATTTGGTAATAGCTGATAAAACATGTCAGCATGACGTTGATTTAACTGTATTTGGCTACGAACCTGGATATATTCCGGAATCGAAAGTTTACTTTGAGTGTGATAAGAATTTGAATCTTATAGCAAAAAAAGTTGCTGAAAAAATGAATGTTAGGCTAAAAGAGGGTATAATAGCTTCAGGCGACCAGTTTGTCCATTCAAAAGAGCGTAAAGAATGGATAAAAAAAACATTTAATGCAATTGCTATAGAAATGGAAGGCGGTGCTGTCGGATGTGTTGCATGGACTTTAAATATACCGTTTTTTATGCTAAGAGCCATTAGCGACACGGCGGAAGAAGGTGCCGGAGTTGATTTTGATGAGTTTTTAGAAGAATCGAGCAAAGTAAGCGCTGAGTTTTTAATCAAAATGTTAAAGGAAATTGATGAATAAAACAAAACTTCTAAGTTTTTTTGTAACTTTTGTAATAATGATTGCCCTAACGCCTCTTATTTTCAATAAGCTTATGAATTCTAAATTTAATCAAATGTTACAAAATCTTGAAAAAAAGGGAATAGTGATAAAAGAGATAGAAGATAAGAGTTCTTATCTGACAACCGACAGGGTTTTTGAGGTTATAATTCCCGGAAATATGATAGATAACAGCGGTTTTATTCAAAGCGTCAAGTTAAATGTAGAGAGTGTTTTTAAAAATTTACCCGTAACCGATGTAAAGTTTTTTGGAAAAATATTGGATGTTGTTACATTAGATGGCTCTTTTGAAAGCATTTTAAAAGATAAAATCAACTTTTTGGTGGTGACTCCGAATTTTAAGGTTTACCGATACAAAATAAAAGATAATACTATAGATTTACATGACAGTCTGCTTATTTTTAAGAAAGTTGAAGGAGTGTTTGAGTATCCTCAAAAAAACACTCTTAAAGTAAAAAAACTGCTTTTTAAAAGCAAAACTCAGCCCGTGTATTTTGAATTAAAAAATTATAATAACGAATATATGGAAAAAGAAGGTACTGTTTCTCAAAAAAACAGCGGAGATTTCTTTTTCGGCGCTCAAAATAAGAAACTTTCAATATTTAATTTAAGAAGTTCAACAAATATATATCCAGGTAAAAAACTGAGGATAATTAACAGTATTGATTTTGATAAAGCGGATTTGTTTTCGTTTTTGAGCATAAACGGGTTTACTTCCAGGGTTTCTATTTATAATCTTGATTCAGCACTGATAAAAGAGATGATAAATGCGGATGAATATAAAAAGAGGGCTTTAATGCTAAAACTGTTGGAAAAAGGTTTTAATACCGATTTAAAAGCCAATATAAAAACGGTTTATCTAAATAAACAAAATGCCGGTTTTTTAGATTTGGTTTTAAAGGCTAAAATTAATCCTGTTAATAATCTTGAAGAGAAACTTTTAAACAACGATATTTCTTTTTTAGATTTAAAGCTGAATTTAAAAACAACACCCGCACTTGCTACTTTTTTAATGAATATAGAGCCTAAAAGCGCTTTTATATTCGCTTTAGCTGATAAAAGCGGAGGTATTGTAAAGATTAGATTTGAATTAAAAAACGGGGAAGTTTATATTAATGGCGAAAAAATTAAATCCAATTAAAGATATATTTTTTAGCAAAAAAGTTACGAAATTCGTAGGAAGAGTGCAGGGTAAATATGAACTGATAAAACCTAACGATAAGGTATTAGTAGCTTTTAGCGGAGGAAAAGACAGTTTTGTTCTTTTGCATGTGTTAAAAAGAATGCAGCTTATAGCCCCTTTTTCTTTTGAACTTGCGGCAATTACCATTGATGCTGGGACGGGGATAGATTATTCTTCTCTTAAAGAGTGGTGCGAAAAATTCGATATTCCTTATATTCTTTATAAAACTCCTATTTTGGAAATTATGAACGAAAAAAAACGTCCCGGGAGCAGTCCGTGCGGATTTTGCGCCAGAATGAGAAGGGGGGCTCTTTATACCAAAGCACAGGAACTGGGATTTAATAAACTGGCTCTTGGACATCATTTTGACGATGCGGTGGAAACGTTTTTTATGAGTATGTTTTATAACGGACTGATGAAATCTATGCCTCCTGTTTATACTGCGAACACAGGGATAAAAGTAATAAGACCTATGATAAAAGTAAGAGAAAAATGGATTAAATATATGGCTGAGAAAAATCAATTTCCTATAATAGATGGTGAGGCCAGCTGTCTTGCCCTAAAAGATAGTGAAGGTGTGAAAATGCCTTTTGCAAGGGCTAAAATAAAAAAGTGGCTTAAAAAGATGGAAGAGGAGGAACCCAAACTTTTTCAACGGCTTGAGAGTGCTTTTGAAAATATTGAGTGTCATACGTTTTTTATGAAGGAGTTTTT
>JAMOSR010000024.1 GCA_027062985.1 Nautiliaceae bacterium | reverse complement strand
GCGGGAATGCCAGGAATTAGCGACCCCGGAAGCAAACTGGTAAAATTTGCTCAAAAACACAATATTCCTTATACCGTAATTCCCGGAGCAAACGCGGCTCTTACGGCATTTGTGGCAAGCGGATTTGAGGGGGATTTCTGTTTTTATGCATTTTTACCCCATAAAGGCAAAGAAAGAGAAGAAAAATTAAAAGAAATACTAAACAGCGGCAAAATAGCAATTTTATATGAATCGCCTCACAGAATAGAAAAACTTGTAAAAGAACTAAAAAACTCAGCACCCGAAAGAGAAGTATTTTTGGCAAAAGAGCTGACTAAAATGCATGAGAGTTTCATAAAAGGCAAAGCAAAAGATATCGAACTTACAAATACAAAAGGAGAATGGGTTATAGTTATAAATAAAGACACAAAAAAACAAACGCTTGAACTATCATATGAAGATATAGTTTCGCTCCCACTCCCTCTTAAAGAAAAATCAAAACTTCTCGCAAAAATATCAGACAAATCGGCAAAAGAAATTTATAAAGAATTAAACGAAAAATAACAGATAAAACAAACTTTTTTCCTTTAAATTTGATAAAATACATTTATGATAGTTTACGGAAAAAGAGTAGTAGAATATATAATTCAAAAACATCCCGATATTGTTAAAGAAATTCTGATATCCAAGAAATTAAGTAAAAATGAGCTTAAAAAATTTAATAAATTTAAAGTAAAATTTATCGATAACAAACTCGCCCAAAAACTAAGTAAAAACGGAAATCATCAGGGTTTTTTCGCAAAAATAGAATTTATCCCTCAAGAGTGGGATATTATAGGCGATAAAATATTGATTTTAGACAGCGTAACGGATATGGGAAACATAGGAGCAATAACAAGGACGGCTTACGCCCTTGGCATCGACCTTTTAATAATTACAGGTATAAAAGATTTAAAATGGGACAGAATCATCAGAACAAGCGCCGGCGCGGCACTTGATATGAAAATAGTTACTTTTCAACATATTTTAGAACTTATAAATATTTTAAAAACAAAAGGTTATCATTTAATAGGAGCAGATTTAGGAGGAAAATGCCGTCCTTCAAAAAAAGAAAAAATTGCCCTTATTATGGGAAACGAAGGCGAAGGGTTAAGTAAAAAAGTAAAAGAAAGACTTGATGAAATATTGACGATACATATGAAAAGGGATTTTGATTCGCTTAACGTATCCGTAGCGGCTGGAATACTTATAGACAGGATTACAAATGAATGCTGAAAAATTTTTCGAGCTTTATTCAATAGAAGAAATATCCAAAAGAACTAAAATTTCCCCCGTATCTTTAAGGCTTATAAAAGAAAAAAAATTTGACAAAATTCCACGTGTAAAGTTTTTAGGATTTATTAACGTAATTCAAAGGGAATTCAACATAGATTTAAGTGAACTAATAGAAGAATACAACTCATATGTCAATCCTCCAAAAGAAGAATTATTAAAAGAAGAGATAATAAAGCCTCCAAAAAACAAAAAACCGTTTTTAATATTATTTTTAATTTTACTTTTAATAATAAGCGGAATATACCTATACAAACAAACTCCTCAAAAAAAACTCCCAAAAACCGTTGATATCAATACCTCCGGCACTGTTTCGGTTCCTGAGAAAAATCTCTCTAATACACTAAAAGAAATTAAAACCGCCGTTAAAAAAGAGGAAGCCAATATTTCAAAAGAACACAACAAAACAAAGCCTCTCCCAAAAGAAATAACCGTAATTCCCATTCAGAAAATATGGTTTAGGGCAATAAATCTTGATAATAATAAAACATTCGAATATTTAACCTCCAAACCAAAAACGTTAGAAGGAGCAAACTATTATATAAAACTAGGACATGGTTTTGTAAATATAATATACGGAGATAAAAACATAACGCCCAATACTAAAAAAATCGTAAAAATAATTTTAAAAAACGGTGAATACAATTACACAAAAACCCCTCCTTCAGGATATTCAAAATGAAAAAAATACTTTTTTTTTTAATTTTAACCTCTCTTTTTGCTTCAAACACCTCAGATATTATTAAAAATATCATAGGAGAGCAAAAATACACTACTTATAAAGGACTTTTAAAAGAAACCATAAACGACCAAAACGCCTCTTTAAAAGAAATAATTACCGCTCTTAAAGAAAACGGACTTATAGACCTATTTTTTAAAAAACCAAAACTAACCCACCCTACTTTTATTTTTATCAACAACAATCCCGTTTTCAATACAAAAACCCTTTATGAAACACTTCAAAATCTTGGATATTACTATTTTTATCCCTCTAAAATAATAAAAAAAGAAAACTATTCCATTACCCTTGAAATAAACTCAAACCACCATATAGACCCTCTTAATTTCTTAAACGAAATAGAACATTACGGATGCAAAGTCATAGAAATAAACAAAAAAGAGGATTTTACTTATAAAATAGACTGCGAAAACGAAATAGTAAAAGCGATAAAACTTTCACAAAAAACAAAATCCCTTGTAAATGCAAAAGGGGAATACTGGATTGAAACCGGGGGATTTAAAAAAGCGTATATAAAAACGTCAAAATACGATTTTTGGTATCCTTATATAGTTTTTTATGATAAAAACCTGAATATATTAAATATAATTACATCAGAATTTATTCAAAGACAAATTACACTAAACATTCCTGAAAACTGTAAATATATAAAAATAAGAGACAACTATACCAAAGAAAACTTTAAAAGAGGAATTTTTATAAAAGGACTGCAATGAATCATTTTGAAAGAATAGAAAGACTTCCTAACTATATTTTTGCCGTAATAAACGATTTAAAACTCCAGGCAAGAAGGGCAGGTGTTGATATTATAGACTTTTCAATGGGAAATCCGGACGGACCCACTCCAAAACCAATTGTCGACAAACTTATTGAAGCCGCCCAAAAACCTAAAAATCACAGATATTCGGTAAGTAAAGGAATTTATAAATTAAGAGAGGCCATTTGTAACTGGTATGCCAGAAGATACAACGTTACTTTCGACCCTGAAACGGAAGCTGTTGTGACTATGGGGAGTAAAGAGGGATACGTTCATTTAACACAGGCCATAACAAACGTAGGAGACGTGGCGATTGTTCCGGACCCTACATATCCTATACACTCATACGCGTTTATGTTAGCGGGTGCTAGTGTGAGAAAAGTAAAACTTACTTATAATGAAAAATATGAATTAAACGAAGATGAATTTTTCGAACAGTTAAAGCAGGCCATGATAGAAGCAGTGCCTAAACCCAAGTTTTTGGTATTAAATTTTCCTCATAATCCTACAACCGTAACGGTAAGCAAAGAGTTTTATCAAAAAGCGGTCGATTTTGCAAAAGAAGAAGGTCTTTATATTATAAGCGATATAGCTTATGCGGATATTACATTTGAAGGATACAAAACACCTTCTATATTCGAAGCAAAAGGGGCAAAAGAAGTTGCGGTTGAGAGTTTCACCCTTTCTAAAAGTTATAACATGGCCGGATGGAGAGTAGGATTTATGGTTGGAAATCCGGTACTTATAGGAGCTTTGCAAAAATATAAATCATGGATAGATTATGGAATGTTTACACCTATTCAGGTGGCGGCAACGGTTGCCCTTAGAGATTATCAGCATTTGGTAAAAGACATAGTTAAAACATACGAAAAAAGAAGAGACGTGCTTATTGAAAGTTTTGCAAATGCTGGATGGGAGATAGAAAAACCAAAAGCCACAATGTTTGTATGGGCGAAAATACCTCAAAAAGTCAGACATTTAGGAAGCCTTGAATTTTCAAAAAGACTCCTTACAGAAGCCCATATAGCCGTAAGTCCAGGAATCGGATTTGGCGCTTACGGAGATGATTATGTAAGAATAGCCCTTATAGAAAACGAAAAAAGAATTCGTCAGGCGGCAAAAAATGTAAAACACTTTTTAAAAGAATTTGAATGAAAAAAGATTTAATATTAAAAGACATTACAAAAGAGGCCATAAAAGACGTTTTAAAACATATACTCGACATTAATATTGAAAAATTCGAGTTTCTGGATTTCGAATTTCCTAAAATCGAAAAAAGAGACGCCGATATCCTAATAAAAACAGAAGACAAAATTTTGCATATAGAATTTCAAACGAGAAACGATAAAAATATGCATATCAGAATGGCAAGATATTTTTTAGAAATCTTTTCAAGACATCATATGGATATTTATCAATATGTCCTTTTTTTAGGTAAAGAAAAAGTTTCTATGAAAAACCATATCCAAACACACAGCTGTAATTTTAAATACGAGATTATAGATTTAAAAACCATTCCATGTGACAGGTTTTTAAAAATAAACAATCCTGAAAGCTTAGTATTGGCCATTCTATGTGATTTTGGTAACAACAACCCTAAAGAAGTAATTAAAGAAATTTTACACAAATTATACACCCTTTCAAAAAATGAAAATGAATTTAGAAAATACCTTTTAATGCTTGAAGAACTTTCTACAAGCAGAAATCTAAAAGAAGAAGTAAAGGAGGCTGAAATGGGACTTCAGAATTTAACATGGGAAGATCTACCTAGTTATGAAATAGGATTGGAGAAAGGATTAGAAAAAGGATTGGAAAAAGGGATAAAAGAAGGGATAGAAAAAGGATTACAACAGGGATTACAACAAGGATTACAACAGGGATTACAACAGGGTCTTATAAAAGGCAAAGTCATAGCTCTTTACGAACTAAACTTTCCAAAAGAAGAAATCGCCAAAAAAGTAAATTTACCTTTAACAAAAGTAGAAGAAATTATAAAGGAACTAAATGGTTAAAATAGGAATAGTCGGAGTAGGAACGGTAGGCGAAGCCGTTATTAAAAACCTTGAAAAAAATAAAGACCTTATCAAAGCAAGAGCGGGAAAAGAAATAAAAGCTATAAAAGGCGTTGTAAGAGACATAAATAAAAAAAGAGATATTGATATTCCTTTGACCACAGATTATAAAGAAGTCACCCGCAACCCTGAAATAGATATAGTAGTAGAGCTTATGGGAGGGGTTGAAAGTGCATATGAAGTGGTTAAAGATGCCCTTTTACACAACAAAGCGGTCGTTACCGCAAACAAAGCCCTACTTGCCTATCACAGATTTGAACTGCAAAAACTGGCAAAAACCCCTTTTGAATATGAAGCAAGCGTAGCAGGAGGCATCCCTATTATTAAAGCCTTGCGCGACGGACTGAGCGCCAATCATATTTTAGAAATAAAAGGAATTATAAACGGAACCTGCAACTATATTTTAAGCGAAATGAAAAAAGGCAGAGATTATAAAGAAGTTCTCAAAGAAGCCCAGCAGAAAGGATATGCCGAAGCCGACCCAACTTTTGATGTAGGAGGATACGATGCGGCACACAAACTGCTTATTCTTGCAAGTATCGCATATAATATAGACGCAAAACCGGAAGATATTTTAATTGAAGGTATTGAAAACATAAACCTCACGGATATAGAATTTGCAAAAGAGTTCGGATACGAAATAAAACTTCTTGGAATAGCAAAAAAAACGGGAAGCGAAATAGAACTGAGAGTCCATCCAACCCTTATAAGAAAAGAAGAGATGATAAGCAAAGTGGAAGGAGTTATGAACGCCGTTAGCGTAATAGGCGACGTTGTGGGAGAAACAATGTATTACGGTCCGGGAGCCGGAGGGGACGCAACGGCCAGTGCCGTTATAAGCGACATTATTGAAATTGCCAGAGGAAACAAAAACCCAATGCTTGGCTATAAAATTCCTCTTGAACTTGAAAAGTTAAACTTAAAACCTACTGAAGAGATAAAAAGCAAATATTACTTAAGAATTGCCGTAAACGATAAGCTCGGTGTCCTTGAAAAGATAGCTAATATTCTGGCTACAAACAATATTTCAATAGAAAGCTTTTTACAAAAACCGAGAAACGGATACGTAAAACTGCTTTTTGCAACCCATATATGTAAAGAAAAAGAGATAAAAAAAGCAATAGATGAAATTCAAAAACTTGATTTCGTAATAAAACCTGTAAATTACATAAGAATAGAAGAGTGATACATAAACTCAAAAAAATATCCCTATTTTTTAATATAGAAGACTCCCTTTTAGAGGAGATTTCCTCTTTTTCTTTTATAAAAACCTATTTAAAAAATGAGATAATATTTTTTGAGGGAGAGGAAAAGAGGTATTTTTACGGTATTGTCAAAGGACAGATTCTTATGTATGACACGGACCTGAAAGGAAACATTATTCCAAAAAACCAGTTCGGATGCGGCGATATTTTCGGTCTTATTTCAAAAATCCAAAACAAACCGTATTGTTTAAACGCAAAAACGGAAGAAGAAAGCAAAATAATAGCAATAGATTATGAAAAATTCCAAAAACATATATCAACCCCTCCTTTTAGCGACAGAATAATAAAGATGCTAAGCAACCAGATTATGCAGGAAATAGAGTTTAATAAACTTCAAAAATTTGACGCAACAAAAAGAGTGATATACACACTTCTGAATTTCCCGCAAAAGTTTGTCAGAAAGAAAAAATATATGCTTGCAAACGAGCTTGGAATGAGCGCCGAGACTCTCAGCAGAATACTTTCTAAATTAAAAAACAAAGGAATTATCTGTTATTGTGAGAAATCCATAAAAGTTATAGATTATCAGAGGCTTAGAGAATATATAAATGCCTGAATGGTTATTGGATTGGTTAAAGTCAGTTGAGTTTTGAATTCATATTACTTAAAAATTTTTTCTATCAATGTTATAAAATTCGGATTAAAAATAGTTAATGCAAAAATGCTTATACCTATTAAAACTTTTAAAAGGAGAGTGTTTTTTTGAATTTCGGCTCTTACTTCATTAATTTCGGCTCTCACTTCATTAATTTCGGCACGGACAAACTCTTTGGTTGCAAGTTCGCTTCTTAATTCGTTATAAAGTTTTAAAAAACTTTCAAACGCATTTGCAAACTTTTCAGCACTTTCTTTACCCACATTTTTTACAAGTTCATTAAACAAATCGCGTGGAATCGTATAATTCATTCATGGCCTTTTTTAGGTTATTTTTTTAAATTATATCATAAATAAACTGATATTAACCAATTGAAAATAGACAGACCATGAAAAATTAAGATTCTAACAACTTCAATAACCATAAAACAGATAAATAAATTTGTCTTAACACTTTTTAAGTGTCTGTCGCTATTTTATTGAATAACAAAAAAGGGCAAAAGCCCGAAAGGATTAGAATTTGTAAAGAGCTTGAAGTCTGATTTCGTCATTATCTTCATCATCAGTGTTGTCAACGTCATATGCTGAATAATATGCTTGGAAAGATAGTTTTTTGTTGTATTTGTAATCAGCTTGAACTACATATTCATCAGCATCATTATCATCATCTCCTGCATCAAAATTAGCATATCTTACAGATACATTAAGAGCATTTGTTACATCATATCCTAGCATTGCATATATTGCATCAGTGTCATAATCGTTTGCAATGTTTGTTCTTTGTTGCGTTGGAAGCACATTACCAAGAGGTGAATCATCAGCTGTTGTTACAACACCATCATCATCGCTTGCACTAGCATATCCAATTAATCCATGGATTGCATCCTGGTCGTATTTTACTGTAACATCAAAATAGTCTTTATCACTTAAATCAGCGCCTTTTACACCATCTATATTAAAATCATCTGCATCAGCCATATTTGAAGTTGCATAATTCGCCTTAATAGTTACACCGTAATCTTTAAGCGCTTTTACGTTTGCACTTAACACAAATTCACTGTCAATCGCTTTATTAATATGGAAATACCACAACTGAGCATCAACTAAATCATTGCTGTAAATAGCAGCCGCAGTATAAATAGAATTAGCTTCTGTATTTCCTACATACTTATGATAATTTGTTGCTTTTGCATGTCTAATAGCATCAACATACCCTGCTGCAACAGTCAACCCGTTACCAACATTATAAGAAACAATTGCACCCGCACCGTGTCCTGGAGTTGCAGGGTCAGCACTTGTAATAGGAGTTTTTACCGGAATTTTACCGATAATTGCATTAAGTCCGTTGTTACTGTAAGCCATGAATAGTAAGTTATTCATTGTTCCTGTATCAACGTCATTTAACGCCAATGCTTTTAAATTGTTATTACCTGGTATTCCTTCAGCTGAATCATCATCTGATTTGAAATATGTTTGAACTGAAGCTCTGTAAACGAATTTGATATGTTCATCTACTGGGATTTTGAAAATGAAAATACCGTTTGTTCTCCATTTATTCCAATTGTTTGCGTCATCATCACCAGGATTTTCATTATAGAATCTAATTCTCAACATTCCGCTTAAATCAACGTTTTTAATAGCATCAGTTAATGGAGTAGCGCTTGCTACACTAACACTTCCTAATGCAACTAATGCTGCTAAAGATAATTTTTTTAGCATTCTCTCTCCTTTAAGTTATTTTTTGTCTCACAATTATATCGTCAAATTTCAAAAAAATCAAATAGTTTTGTGTGATTTTTGTGCTTTTTGGGTTAATTTTTGTATTACTTCTCATATAAAGGCATTCCCATAATATTATATCCGCTGTCAACGTAATGAATTTCGGCTGTCACACCGCTTGAGAGGTCGCTTAGAAGATACATAGCGCTGTTTCCTACCTCTTCTATCGTTACGTTTTTTCTAAGAGGCGAATTTTTTTCGTTATATTTTAAAATTTCGCTAAAATCCCCGATACCGCTTGCCGCAAGCGTTTTTATAGGTCCGGCGCTTAGGGCGTTTATTCTGATTTTTCTCTCACCTAAATCAACCGCCAAATATCTAACACTGGCTTCCAAAGCAGCTTTTGCAACCCCCATCACATTGTAATGAGGCACATATCTCTGACTTCCAAGATAAGTAAGCGTTAAAATACTCGCTCCGTCATTAAGCACGGGCTCTAATTTTTGAACCACTTCTATTAATGAATAAACGCTTATTTCCATAGCTATATTAAACGCATCTTTTGTAGTATCGATAAATTTCCCGTCAAGCGCTTCTCTTGGGGCGTATGCAACGGAATGAACCAGAAAATCGATTTTTCCGTAATCTTTTTCAATAGCTTCTTTTAAAGCCTCTATTTCTTCGGGATTGCTTACATCTAACGGATATATGTTTTTAACGTCAAGCTCGTCCGCCACTTTTTCGACTCTTTTTTTAAGTTTGTCATTTTGATACGTCAAAATTATATCCGCACCCTGATTTTTACACGCTTTTGCTATCCCGTAAGCAATTGAGCGGTTATTCGCAACACCTATAATAAGTCCTTTTTTGCCTTGCATTATCATTTTTTTATCTCCTTTGCTTTATTTATCATCTCTTTAAAAACTTCAACATCCAAACTCGCACTTCCCACCAACACTCCGTCAACATTAGGAATTTTTAAAATCTCTCCGATATTGTTCAGTTTTACGCTTCCGCCGTAAAGAATGGGTCTTTTGGTCAGTTCTCTTATGCTTTGGTGAGTTTCTTTTATCTCATCACGCCCGGCACTAACGCCCGTACCTATAGCCCATACGGGTTCATAAGCAACAACCAGGTTTTCATATTCCAAATCTATACCTTCAAACTGAGTTTTTATATAATCAATTACCGCATTTATGCCTTTTTTTCTAACTTCTAAAGGTTCTCCTACGCAGTAATAAATCTCAAATCCGCACTCTTTATAAAAAGAGAACTTTTTTGCTATAAACTCTTGAGTTTCGTTTAAGATATGACGTCTTTCGCTGTGTCCTAAAAGTACTCTTTTTATACCAAACTCATCTAACTGCTCAAGCCCTATCTCACCCGTATAGGCCCCGTTTTTTGCCGGATAGGCATTTTGAGCTCCTATTAATTCATCCTCCATTAAAGCGGTAAAAGGAGGAAAAACGGCAACTTTTACGTCTTGAAAATCTATAGTTTTCAACTCTTTTAAATATTCTTCTGTCTCTTTTCTCGTTTTATTCATTTTAAAATTTGCCGCTACTATCATTTTTCACCCTTATGTTTAATCACAAACAAAAAAGGATAAATAAGTATTATACCCACCAATATTAAAAATATCAAAATTATTATTTCTCTCATTTTAACTCCTCTGTTAAATCTTCCAAATATATATGAAACTTTTTAAGCAAATATAAAAGAATAAATAAAATCAAAACTCCAATTACTGAAAATACAATGGAATAAAAAGGCTGTTTTTTTATAAAAATATTAAATAAATTCCATACCACTCCTGATGATATGGCAAATATCAAAAATAACAAAAATTTCAAATACTCCCTGTACAAATTAAGCTTCTCTTTTATATACTCTTTCATTAAATACAACTAACTTCGTCAGGCACTTCCAAAGCCGCAACACCCGGCAGTTTTTTACCTTCAAGAAGTTCAAGTGAAGCTCCTCCTCCGGTAGAAATGAAAGTCATCTCTTCATCATCCCCCGCTCTTTGAACCGCATCTGCAGTATCTCCCCCGCCGACAACTTTAATTCCATGGCTTCTGGCGATTTCATGGGAAATTTTAAACGTCCCCCTGGCAAATTTATCCATTTCATATACGCCCATCGGACCGTTCCATAAAATAGTCTGGGCATCCCACAGCACCTCTCCAAAAAGCCTGACACTCGCAGGTCCTATATCAAGTCCCATCCATCCGTCAGGAATTTCCTGATAGGTTACGTACTTAACCATTGCATCTTCACTGAATTTATTCGCCACTACAATATCAACCGGCAGATAAAATTTAACCCCAAGCCTTTTAGCTTCAGCCATAATTTTTAAAGCTTCATCAATTAAATCTTCTTCCACCAAAGAATTCCCGACGTTATATCCCATAGCTTTTAAAAAAGTAAAAGCCATACCACCGCCGATAATCATTTTATCCACTTTAGGAAGCAGATTTATAAGAGCCTGCAATTTCCCGCTGACTTTACTTCCTCCGACAACGGCTACAAAAGGACGTACAGGATTTTCAAGAAGTTTTTGGAAAAAGTTTATTTCTTTTAAAAGCAAAAATCCCGCCGCTTTGTGACACTCATCATAAAATCTCGTAATAGCCTCAACACTTGCGTGAGCCCTGTGAGATACCCCAAAAGCGTCGTTGATATAAAACTCACCGAATTCGCTCAGCTCTTTGGCAAAACCTTCATCGTTTTTGGTTTCTCTCGGGTCAAACCTTACGTTTTCAAGAAGTAAAACTTCCCCGTCTTTAAGTCCGGCGGCTTTACTTTTAGCATCGGGACCCACTA
>JAMOSR010000023.1 GCA_027062985.1 Nautiliaceae bacterium | reverse complement strand
TAATTTCCTCTATTGATATTCTTTTTCCGCCGTTTATGAATACGGCCGAATTTTTAGAAAGATATTTAAAATGATTTTTAATTTCATTAAGAGTAATTTCATCGATTTTTTCCCCTATTACGGGAATCTCCAATGGAGTGTTTTTAAACATAACTTTATATAAATTGACAGAAGCGATATAGTCGTTATTGTTTTTTAAGTTTTCTTTTTTGGCTTTAATTTCTTTTTTCGTTTTTTCGAAAGCTTCTTTTGTAAAATTAGGGTTTTGCAACAGTTCTAAAAGCTTTTTTATGGCAAAAAAGGATTTTTCGTTCAAAAACACCGTCGATACGCTTATAAATTCTTTATTTGCGCTGAGAGTTAAATTTACCGCTTTTTCTTCGAGTATAGAATAAAACTTTTCTTTTTCTTTAGCGGTCCCTTTTGTATTTAGCATATAAGATAAAAAATTAGAAACACCATCTTTTGCATATATGCTTCCTGTGTTTTTAAAAACTATCTCAAAAATCGTTCTTCCAAGTTTATCTTTTTCATAAATCAAATACATTATTTTTTCCTTTAATTATGTGAATTTAATAGTAAAAAAGCGCTGTTTTCAAGAATTATCGCTTTTGTTATAATTTCTCTTATATCTCTTGTTTTTATAAATACCCCGTAACCTATGATAATAATAATATCGTTTGTTTTGAGATATTTAGAAATAATAAACTCTTTATTTTCTTCCCATTCCTGAATATTTCCCATTTCTATAATAGGAATTTTACCTAGTTTCTTTTTACCTAAGAAATCTATCGGATTAAGACTTATATGATGGTTAAGGGCAAAAGTCATAACGTTTATGGGAAAAATATTTGCTATAGCTTTTGTATTTGAGAGCTGCTCATAAATTTTGGAATGTATTTTTACGTCTTCGCTTGCTTCTTTCCATGCCATATCTTCGTGTAAAATATGAACTTTTTTTATGAAGTCCTCTTCGAGATAGTGTTTGTTTCTTTTGTTTATAATCATCTGGTCTGCTTTAAGCTTTAAAGAAAGACTGCCTATGCCGATATTTATAAAATTTTTATTAAAAAGCTCTTTTGCCGTTAAATAGTATTCGTCCATAATGGTTTTTGTAATCAAAATCCGCCTTTTTTGATACAATTATAACAAAACAATAAATGGAAAAAGCAGTAATGGAAGAGTTAAAAACACCTCATATACCGGTTTTGTTAAAAGAAACAGTTGATTTGTATAAAGATATAAAAGATGGGTATTTTGTTGATTGTACTTTGGGTTTTGGAGGGCACAGCGAAGCTATTTTGGAAAAGTATCCGCATATAAAGCTTATAGGAATAGACCAGGATAAAGAGGCTATGGAATTTGCCAAAAAAAGACTATCAAAATATTCAAACAGAGTGGAATTTATAAACAAAAGAGCCAGTGAAGCTTTAAAAGAGTTAAAAGGTCTTCCTATAAGTGGAATTTTGGCCGATATAGGAGTTAGCAGTTATCAGCTCGACAATCCTGAGAGGGGATTTACGTTTGATAGCGACATCCTTGATATGAGAATGAATCCCTCTCAGGATTTCAGTGCTAGGGATGTTGTCAATTTTTATGACAGACAATCTTTAGAGGAGATTTTAAAAAAATACGCCGAAGAGAGAAGATATAAAAAAATAGCCGATTTTATAGTTAAAAACAGACCTATAAATTCAAACAGAGAGCTTAGCGAAATTCTTATGAAAGCCGGACTTAGAGATAAAAAACAGCTAGCACCGGTATTTCAGGCAATAAGAATAGAAGTTAATAATGAATTAAAAGAACTTGAAAACATATTGGACGAAGCCGAAAAGATATCACAAGAGGGTAGTATTTTGGGAATTATTACGTTTCATTCTTTGGAAGACAGAATAGTTAAAAACAGGTTTAAAGAGTGGTCTAAAAAGTGTATATGTCCGCCTGAGGCTATAAGATGCGAATGCGGCGGCAATCATCAAAAAGGTGTTATTCTTACAAAAAAACCAATAACCGCCTCAAAAGAGGAAATAGCTAAAAATCCTAGAAGCAGAAGCGCTAAACTCAGAGGGTTTATGTTTAAAGGTAACCGATGAAAGAAAGAGAAGTTCTTTTAGGGGAAGTTGAAAAAGTAATAGAAAGAGACCGGATATCAATTTCCATTATCAAAAACGTGATTTTTATTATGATATTTTCTCTTGTATTATATATTCCGAAAATTTATGTATCAAACCAGATTTATATCTATTCAATAAAAATAAACAAACTTATAAACGAATATTATTCTTTAAAAGCCGAAAATTCTATTTTAAAATCAAAAATAGAGAAATTAAAATTTAAAAACAGACTTAATATATTCTCTTTTTAACTTCTTTTGTTACAATTCGCATAAAAAAGAAGGAATATGAAAAAATTTATAGAGTTTTTTATAAAACATCCCGCATTTACGCATACTCTATTTATTGTTGTTATTATTTCCGCTATATTGGCTTACAGGAATGTTCCAAAAGAGCTTTTTCCACCCGCTACGCTTGATAAAATATTAATACGGGGTGCTTATACTGGAGCTAGTCCTGAGACGCTGGATAAAATGGCGGTATCTCAGATTGAGGACGATTTAAAAACATATCAGGAGGTTTCCTCCATAGAAAGTGTAATAAGCAACGGAAATTTTGTAATTACCGTTAATTTAAAACCTAGTGCAAACAAACTTGAAATGGTTAACGAATTTAAAAGCGTAGTTGCGAATATAAAAAGAGACTTGCCAAACGATATGGACGAGCCTACCGTTACCATAGCAAAAAAAGCATTTCCTTTAATGTTTATTTCGGTTGCAAGTGAAAAACTGAGTAAAGACGAACTTTTAAAAATCTCAAAAGAGATAAAAAAGAAATTAAGTCGTTTTAAAGATTTAAGCCGAATAGATATAAGAGGGGAGAGTGATAAAAATATATATTTTATTTTGGATAATAAAAAAATAGAAGCTTTAGGAATAAATAAAACGAATTTGATTCAGGCTCTTTCTTCTTTAAGCACTATTTTTCCTATAGGGAAAATAGAAGGTAAGAAACATTATTTTTTGAGTATGCATACCCAAAATATTAATGATTTTAATTCTACTCTTATAAAGGTGGGAAATATTGTAATAAGGCTTAAAGATATTGCAAAAATAACTTCCAAATATGAAAAACCTACTCAAATAGGAAAATACAACGGAGTGCCAAATCTTACCATTGATGTAAGAAAAGGAGAAAGCGGAGACGCGATAGCCCTTTCTAAAAAAATAAGGGAAATTTTAAAAGAATATCATCAAAAACATCCGGAAGTTTTTTTTGGAATTTCAACCGATACGAGCAAATGGGTAAGAAACAGGTTTAATACGGTTGTCAGTAATATAATTTTTGGACTTATTTTGGTATTTTTGGTTATGTGGGTGTTTTTAAACTGGAGAATTTCTTTGGTTGTAACTCTTGGAATTCCAACCTCTTTTGCCATTGCGGTTATATTTTTGGATTATTTGGATTTTTCCCTAAATCTTCTTTCAATGCTAGGTGCTTTGATAGCCCTCGGGATGATTGTGGATGAGGCTATAGTGGTTGGGGAAAATATTTACAGACATATGGAGATGGGTAAAAGTAAATTTCAGGCGGCTGTCGAAGGTACGCAGGAAGTTTTCTGGCCGGTGGTAGCCGCCGCTATGACTACCGTGTTGGCTTTTATGCCTATGCTTTTGATAAAAGGGGAAATAGGGCTGTTTATAAAAATTCTTCCTTTAATGATTACTATTTTGATTCTCAGTTCGTTATTCGAGGCTTTTGTTTTTTTACCTCTGCATTCTAAAGAGATTTTAAAAGTTGTTCCTTCAAAAAAAGAAATTTTCTGGGAAAAGTTTCAAAACTTTTATAAAAAAATACTTTTTATCTTCTTTAAGTTTAGATATTTAACGTTGGCTTTTTTTTTAATTGCAGTTCCTGTAATGCTTGGGGTTGGTTTTAAACATTCAAAATTTCAGCTTTTCCCCGATTTTGACGCCAGTCAGATATATGTAAACGGTAAGGTGGATACCAATTATACGATAACCCAGACGGCGGAGATTATTAAGCCGATAGAAAATATATTAAAAAAATATCTTGGAGAAGACGTTGAAGGGTTTACGACCGTTGTGGGTATGAAAATGAACAATAAAGGAGAAGCCAACACAGGAGAGAACTATTTTCATATTTTTGTCGATTTAAACGATAAAAAACCAAACGATTTTTATAATAAATATATAGCTCCCATTTTTCAGCCTATAAAGGTTGAAAATCAAAAAAGAGTGCACACAGCCCAGGAACTTGCCGCTATTTTTAAAAAAGAGTTTAAAAGGCTTAAAGTAAGCGGACTAAAAGAGTTAAACGTAATCGTTCCTCAGGCGGGGGTTGTTAAAAGTGACGTTGTTATAAGTATAGGAGGCAAACAGCAAGAAGAGATTTTAAAAGTAATCAGAGCTCTTGAAAACGAAATGAGAAAAATAAGAGGGGTTTATAATATTTACGATGATGCCGAACTGGGAGCGGACGAGCTTAAAATTAAGATAAACGAATACGGCGAGAAGCTGGGATTTACGGAAGTTAATGTTTATAATGCGTTAAGAGGATTTTTTTCCGAAGCCGAATTTGCCAAAACGTTTAACAAAGAGGGGGTTGTAAAAATTGTGTTTAAGGATAAAAATAAAGATAAAATAGAAGAACTTAAATATTTCAGATTAAACATCCCCGGAAGCGGAGAGTATATTGAACTTAATAAAATAGCCGATTTTGAGATAAAAAAATCTTTTAAAAAAATCCATAAATATGACGGAATAGCAGCAAAAAGCGTTTATGCGAGTCTTAATAAAAAAATAATCACTACCGCAGAATTTTATAAAAAAATAACTCCTTTTTTAGAAAAAATAAAAAAAGAAGGTTTTAAGGTTATTATAGGAGGGGCTGCTAAAACCAGTAAAAAGTTTATGGAGGATTTAAAAGAGGCATTGGTGGTTGCCGTGCTTTTAATCTTTTTGGTGTTGATTTTAATGTTTGATTCGGTTATACTGCCTTTTGTCGTTATTTCCGTAATACCTCTTTCATTTTTAGGAGTGATTATAGGAAATATGATTATGGGTATGAATATGACAATGCTTGGGATGATAGGTATAGTGGGACTTGCCGGGGTTGTTGTTAATGACGGTATTGTTATGGTTGATTTTATAAAAAAAGCTAACAACCTTGAAGAAATACTTAATAAAGCGTCTCAGAGGTTAAGACCTATACTTTTAACATCCATTACTACGTTTTTCGGACTTTCAACACTTATGTTTTTCCCTTACGGACAAAGCGCTATTTTGCAACCTTTGGCAATTGCCCTTGGGTTTGGTCTTATGTGGGGTACGCTTCTTAATCTCTTTTATCTGCCCGTATTTTATTATATACTTAATAAAAACAGAATTTCAGGTAAAAAAGGTATTTTTAATATATTTAAAGGAAAAAAGTGAGGGTATATTTTAAGACTTTTGGTTGCAGGAGCAATATTTTCGATACGGAGCTTATGAAAAATTTAGTAAACGCAGAGGTGGTAAAAAATGAAAACGAAGCCGATTTGATTATTGTGAACTCATGTACCGTTACCAATTTTGCCGACAGGGATTTAAGAAGCTATATAAATAAGTGGCAAAATAAAAATATTATTTTAACTGGATGCGGTGCCTATACGCAAGGCGAGAGATTATTTAAAGAGGGAAAAATTAAAGCGGTCTTGGGACATAAATATAAAGAAGAGATAAATAAATTTTTGGATTTTAGAGGTATAAAACTTGGGGATTTTAATTTTATAAACAAAAAAATAGTGGAGAATTTTGATAAAACAAAAGCTTTTGTAAAAATTCAGGAAGGATGCGATTTTGAGTGCGCTTATTGTATAATTCCAAAAGTAAGAGGGGGGGCAAGAAGTCTTGATGAAAATCTTATTTTAGATGAAATTAAAAAATTAAGGGACAAAGGCATCAGTGAATTTGTCTTAACAGGTATTAATATGGGAAGTTACGGAAAGGATACTGGTACATCCCTTAGCCGTCTAATTGAAAAAATTAGTGATATAAGAGGGGTTAAAAGAATAAGGCTTGGAAGTTTAGAACCTGGCCAGATTGATGAAAGATTAATTGAATTAACCCAAAACGGCGTGCTTGAGAAACATCTTCATATCGCTTTACAGCACACAAGCGACAGGATGCTTAGAATTATGAAAAGAAGAAACAGGTTGTCTTCTACACTCCCTTTGTTTGAGAAACTTTCTTCTTTAGGTATTGCTTTAGGTACGGATTTTATCGTAGGACACCCAGGAGAGAGCGAAGAGATATGGTCAGAAGCACTTGAGAATTTTAAAAAATATCCTCTAACTCATATTCATATTTTCAGATATTCTCCAAGAGACGGGACTTTAAGCGCAAAGATGAAACAGGATGTAAGGGGTGATACGGCTAAAAAAAGAGCTAAAATCTTAGAAGAAATCGTTAAAAAAAATAATTATAATTTCAGAAAAGAAAAAGGGGAGCTTTTAGTGCATATAGAGGATTTTAAAAACGGATATTCAACAGGGTATGACGAATATTACAATAAAATGAAAATAAAAAAAGAGTTTCAAAAAGGAGAGTGGGTGAGAGTTAAAGATTATAACGTAAAGGAAGAGGGAAATGTCAAAGAATAAAAATCTGGCGGTTATATCGGTAATAATAGCAATTTTAACAGCTCTTTTGATTAGTGCGGGTATTAAATCGGGAGATTTAAACGCAAGTGTGCTTTTTTCTCAGATTGTAGGGGTTATTATTGTTTTTGCATTTTTTATATTTTTTATTTTGCTTGTTAAAAAACTGGCTCCCCAACATCAGCCTCCTCAACAGGTACAGGTTGAAATGAATACGGGAATTGAGAAAGATTTTGTAATAAGGCCGATTACTTCAAATTATACGTTTAAAGACGTGGCCGGTATTAATGAGGTAAAAGAGGAACTTATAGAAATAGTGGATTTTTTAAAAAATCCTGAAAAATATAGAAATTTTGGGATAAATCTTCCAAAAGGAGTACTTCTTGTTGGGCCTCCGGGAGTCGGTAAGACGTTAATCGCAAAAGCTTTAGCCGGAGAGGCCGGTGTGCCGTTTTTTTATCAAAGCGGTAGCAGTTTTGTCCAAATGTATGTGGGAGTGGGAGCTAAAAGGGTTAGGGATTTGTTTTCAAAAGCAAAAGCCATGGCTCCGAGTATTATTTTTATCGATGAAATCGATGCTATAGGAAAGGCCAGGGGTAATCTCAGAAACGACGAAAGGGAAGCTACGTTAAATCAGCTTTTAACCGAAATGGACGGATTTGAGGGAAGTGAGGGGGTTATCGTAATAGGTGCTACAAACAAGGTTGATTTACTTGATGAAGCGCTTCTTAGACCCGGAAGGTTTGACAGGCGTATATTTGTGGAACTTCCAGGCCTTAAAGACAGAATGGAGATATTAAAAGTTCATCTGAAAAACAAGCCTTTTAAAGGAAATCTTGAAAATATAGCAAAAATGACGGTAGGTTTTAGCGGGGCGGCTCTGGCTTCTTTGGTAAATGAAGCTAGTATTTATGCGTTAAAACAAAATAAACCTTTTATAGAAGAGAGCGATTTTTATGCCGTAAAAGATAAAGTTTTAATGGGTAAAAAGAGATTAAACACCTATTCTCCTAAAGAAAAAGAGATACTAAGTTATTATCAGGCTGCAAAAGCCGTAATAGCAGACTGGCTCGGGGTTGATTTTGAGAGAATATCGCTTGTAAAAGACGATTTCAAAGAAGAGGATAAAGAGATTATCTCAAAAACGGAAATAATGAGCAAAATCGAAACTCTTTTAGCAGGAAGAATAGCCGTAGAAGACAGATTTAACGAAAAATATTCAAACGCCCATAAGGATATAAAAAAAGCCCGCGAGCTTGCTTTAAGGATGATAAAAGATTACGGTATGGGTGAGAATATAGTTGGGGATGAGAGTGAGGTTGCAAAAATATTGGAAGATGCGTATAAAGAAACAAAAGTTTTATATGACAGTAATCTTCCGGTTATAGAAAAAGTATATGAAAAAATGCTCAAAGACGAAATTATCCATAAAGAGGATATGAAAAAAATAAGAGATGAAATATTTTAGCGGTTTTTGTCTTTGCGGTGAAAAAGAGCTTTTTAAAGAGTATATCGAAGATAAAGAGTTTGTAGTCGCAGGCTTTAGTAAAGGAGCCCAGGAAGCTTTGGATTATGTTTTAAACACGAATAAAAGAGTGGATAAACTTCAGCTTCTATCTCCGGCTTTTTTTGAGTATAATGAGAAAATTATTGAATTAAATCTGGAAGCCTTTAAAAAAGATAAAGAGAAATATATAAAAAATTTTTTAAAAAAGGCCGGAATTCCAGATATGAAATATATATGTAATTGCAGTTTTGAGGAGCTGAAAAAATTATTTACTTTTAAATGGGAAAAAATAGAACAGATAAAAGATATAAAAATAGAAATATTTTTAGGAGAATATGATAAAATTTCGGCTTCAAAAAAAGCCTATAAGTTTTTTAAACCGTATGGAGACGTGTATTTTATAAAAAAAGCAAATCATTTTTTAAGGAGTTAAATTGCACCAGCGGCAGAAAATCGAAGAAAACAGGTATATTGAGATTTTTAAGGATTATTGGGATATAATAGTTGGTTTTTCTTCTCTTCCTTTTGCTATTGTTTTTCATCTTAAAGGATTTCATATCTTAGCTACTTTTTTTGCGGCTATAGGTATAGGAAGCCTTGCGGTTACTATTTCGGAAATAGCCGAAATTTTGGCTGAGAGATTCGGAGAACCTTTTGGCAGTATGATTTTAACGTTTAGCGCCGTTTTAGTTGAGATATTAATTCTTTTTATGGTTATTTTGGAAGCAAAACATCATCCCGAAGTGCTAGAAACGGTTAAAAACGGTATAGTTGCCACCGTTATAGTGGATTTAAATGCTCTTTTAGGACTTGCCGTATTTGTAGGGGGACTTAGTTTTAAAGAACAGGTTCATAACGAGGATACTTCGGCAAGTTATACTACCGTTCTTTTTGTTGCAGCGGCTATGCTTTTGGTCCCTACTACGATATCTCTTCATTCAAGCGAAGAGGCTTTATTTAAAGCCAGCGTAATTATAGCCGTTCTTTTAGTTGTTTTTTATTTTTTTATTTTCAGATTTCAGACGGATACACATGTTCATTTTTTTAAATTTAAAAAAAGAAGCCGTGTTAAAAGATATATAAAAGAAGATGAGGATGATGATTATTATTTTGATAAAAAATCAAATTTGTTTAATATTTTGTTTTTAGTTTTTTTATTAGTATTGATAGGAATTCTCTCCGAAATATTTGCAAATGACGGGGTAATTGTTTTTAAGGAATTTGGTTTGACTGCCGGGTTTGTTGGGATTTTAATAGCGTTCGTAACGGTTGCTCCGGAGCTTTTTACGGCAATTAGAGCAGCTAAAAACGATGAAATGCAGCGTGTTATAAATATTGCGATGGGAGCGAGTACGGTTAGTATTCTTTTAACCGTTCCGGCACTTATATTCCTTTCTATGATAGTTGGGATAAAACTGACCCTTGATTTTACCCCTCTTCAGGTCGGGGCTTTACTCTTGACTATTTTGCTTGTATGGAAAACTACGGAAGACGGAGAGACCAACTATCTTGAAGGTCTCTCGCATTTGATGATATTTTTAAGTTACGCGGTTATAGCTATTTTTTATTAGCGGATTGCAAAAATAAAAATTACGGTAATAAAAAAATATCGTAAAATATTTAAAAATTGAGGATTTACCTGAAAATTTTCAAAAAAATTTTCTGAGAATTTTAAATACTCTTTCATTGCTTTTTCCTTTTTTTAAGGGAGAAGCAAAAAATATTCCTAAAGCAGTTTTTTAGGAGGCATTTTTGATATTTCTAAAATTACTTTTTTTCCTTCTATTTTTATTTTATATTCAAATAAATTTACTATTTTATTTACTAAAAACATACCCATACCGCTTTTGGGGTCTTTGTTTGATTTTAATTGATTAAAAAAGTCGAATATTTTTATTTTTTCTTTTATTTCCTCTCCGTCGGTTTCTATTATTATATAAATTTTTTCGTTTTTCGGCACTATTTTTATCTCTATTTTTTCTTTGGAAAATTTAAGGGCGTTTAGGTATAAAATATCCATTAAAAGAGTAAACAGTTTTTTGTCGGTATTAATTATAATTTCTTTTGAAGGCATTTTAAAAGAAATTTTTTTATTGTAAATATTTTTGTATTTTCTAAACAAAAAACTCAGAAGTTTAGGAACGTTTAGAGGCTCTATCTGAATTTTCGCCTTTTTGTTTTTTAAATCTATTAGCGTTTTTAATATATCTACCATTCTTTGAATATTTAACCCATTTTTTCTTAGATGGATATTGTAAATTTTTATTCTGTTTATGTCTGGTGATGGGGAGTTTAGTTCTTTTTCTATCAGAGCAGAGTATTTATTTATGGAAAAAGCCGGATTTTTAAGTTTTTTAAGGAAATATTCAAGAAGATTGTTTATAAAATTTTCCTGTTCTTTTTGAAGCTGCATTCTTTTTGTCAAATCCTGTCTTATAGCGATAAATTCTTTTATTTCGTCCTTTTCGTCTTTAATGGGAATAATATTTGCCAAGACATAATATTCTCCCCCGTCTTTTTTTCTGTTTTTTATAACCCCTCTGAAAATTTTTCCTTTTTTTATAGTATCCCACATTTTTTTAAACACGGCTTTTGGCATATCGGGATGTCTTACTATATTATGGGGTTGTCCTATAAGTTCTTCTTTTTTGTAACCTGAGATTTTTTCAAACATTTTATTGGCGTCTGTAATAATTCCGTTAATATCCGTTTTAGAAATAATCGTGGTTTTGTCTAAAGCTTCTTTGTATTGTCTTAGATAATTGTTTTCTTTTTTTAATTTTTCTATTTCTTCTTTTAATTTATTAATATCTTCGCTCATCCTTCCTCACTTTATTTTTGATAATTATACAAAATTTGCTAAAATGAAAACATTAAAAATCAAAAAAGGAGAAAAAATGGATAGAAGAAAATTTCTAAAAACTGCGGGTGTCGGAGCTGTGGCGAGTACGGCGTTTACTACCAATCTTTACGCAAAAACCAGAAAAACGTTAAAAGTATGTCTCTCTTGGCCTAAAACTCTTCCTATTATGGGTGAGGGGATTTATTATTTTGCTAAGAGGGTAAAAGAACTGACTGACGGAGCTTTAAAAATCAAAATATACGGAGCGAATGAACTTGTACCTGCTCTTGGAGTATTTGATGCCTGTTCAAAAGGTCTTATTGACGGGTTTCATTCAGGTCCGTATTACTGGAAAGGTAAAAATCCGG